>CAZYAX010000053.1:0-8162 GCA_964646195.1 uncultured Faecalibacterium sp.
CGGCAAGATGCGTGCCAAGCCCGAAGGGCGTGATTTGTTCAGAGGTTCCATAGAACAAACCCACATATAGGAGGATAAAACAATGGCTCTGCGTACTGTTGTGAAAGAGGGCGACCCCATCCTGAACAAGGTGTGCCGTCCGGTGACAAAATTTGACGGCCGTCTGGCGACCTTGCTGGACGATATGCGTGAGACGATGATCGCCTCGGACGGGGTGGGCCTGGCGGGCCCACAGGTGGGCATACTGCGCCGCCTGTTCGTCGTGTGGGACACCACCGATGCGCCGGAGGAGATCCCCGAAGACTACGAGTACAAGTTCATCGATTTTATCAACCCGGAGATCCTGGAGGTGTCTGAGGAGGAGGAAACCTGCTACGAGGGGTGCCTCTCCTTCCCGGGGCACACCGGCGCGGTGACCCGCCCTGTGACCGTAAAGATACGCGCGCAGGACCGCACCGGCGCATGGTTCGAGCTGGAGGCCGGCGGCCTGCTGGGGCGCTGTATCCAGCATGAGAACGACCATCTGGACGGCATCACGATCATGCAGAGCAGCGAGTTCTTCTATGAAGACACCGAGGAGGGCCGCGCCGAAGCGGCCCAAAAGGCAAAGGAGAAGCGATAAGATGCGCATTTTGTTTATGGGCACGCCGGATATCGCAGCCCGCTGCCTGGAGGCTCTGTATGATGCCGGGCATGAGATCTGCGCAGTATACACCCGGCGCGATAAGCCCGTGGGCCGCAAGCAGGTGCTCACAGCGCCGCCGGTCAAGACGGTGGCGCTGGCGCACGGCACACCGGTGTTTCAGCCGCGCACCCTGCGGGACGGCGGCGAGGATGCCAACATCCGCACCCTTGCGCCCGCGCTGATCGTGGTGGTGGCCTACGGCTGCCTGCTGCCCGCCTCGGTGCTGGCCATCCCGCCGCGGGGCTGCATCAACCTGCATGTGTCGCTGCTGCCCAAGTACCGCGGCAGCGCCCCGGTGCAGTGGGCCGTGCTGAACGGCGATACTGAGACCGGCGTCACCATCCAGCGCATGGCCGAGGCGCTGGATGCCGGTGATATCCTCACCTGCACCAAAATCGCCATCGGCCCGGAAGAAACCAGCGGCGAGCTGTTCGAGCGGGTGACGGCCGTGGGGGCCAAGGCGCTGTGCGAGGTGTTGCCTGCCTTGGAGGCGGGCGCCCTGACGCCCCGGCCCCAGCGGCATGAGGATGCGACCAATGCGCCCATGCTCACAAAGGAGATGGCACAGTTTCACTTTACCGAGACGGCGGCACACATCCACAACTGGGTGCGGGGCATGGCTCCTTGGCCGGGCGCGTGGTTTGTGACGGCAGGCGGCAAAAAGGTCAAGGTGAACGAATGCCGCACCGCCGAAAGCCACGGCGAAGCGCCCGGCACGGTGCTGGCCACAAAGCCGCTTACGATCGCGTGCGGCGAGGGCGCGGTGCAGCTGCTGCGCGTGGTGCCGGAGGGCTCGAGGCCCATGGACGGCAGCGCATTTGCAGCGGGCCTGCGCCTGAAAGCCGGAGACAGCCTGTGACCGGCGCGCAAACGCCCGCGCCCAGGGCCGCATCTCCGCGACTGGCAAGCGCCCGCGCCGTGGCCGTGGCGGCCCTGGTGCGGCAGGAGCAGGACGGTTTTTCCAACCTGACGTTGGATGCGGAGCTCAAAAAACATACGCTTGCGCCGCGGGACCGCGCCTTTGCCGGTGCGCTGTTCTATACTGTGCTGGAGCGGCGGGGTACGCTGGATTTTATCCTGGAGCAATTTTTGCCCAAGGGGCTGGCCAGGCTGGATCCGCCGGTGCGGGAGATCCTGCGCAGCGGCCTGGCGCAGGCCCGCTATATGCAGGTACCGGCGTCCGCCGCCGTCAATGAGGCGGTCAAGCTGACCCGCACGTTTAAAAAATCCAGCGCGTCCGGGCTGGTGAACGCGGTGCTGCGCCACGCCTGTACCTATGACCTGAATGCGGCGTCTTTCCGGGACGAGGCGGAGCGCCTGATGGCGCTGGGCTCGGCGGGGCGGCCGGTGGCCGAATTTCTTCTGGCCCACTACCCGCAGGAGGCGCTGGACATCCTGACCCACACCGCTGACCACGGAAGGACGGCCTTGCGGGTCAACTTGCTCAAAACTACGCCGGACGCGCTGGGGCAAAGCCTGCTGGAGCAGGGGGCTAAAAGTGCGCAGCCGGGCCTTGTGCCAGGCAGCCTGCTGGTGCAGTTTGCGGGCAGCCCGGCACAGGGGGAGCTCTTCCAAAAGGGATATTACCATGTGGAGGGGCAGGCCAGCCAGCTGGCCGCGCTGTGCGTGGACGCGCAGCCGGGGGATACGGTGGTCGATTTCTGCGCCGCACCCGGCGGCAAGAGCCTGACCATCGCCCAGCAGATGCACGATACGGGGCGGCTGTACAGCTGCGATGTGGCCGAGAACCGGGTGCGGCTCATCCGCACGGCAGTGCAGCGCATGGGCCTTGCGTGCGTGGTGGCGCTGTGCAACGATGCGGCGGCCCCAAATCCGAGGCTTGCCGGGGCGAACCGTGTCCTTGTGGACGCGCCGTGCAGCGGCCTTGGCATCCTGGCCAAAAAGCCGGACATCCGCTATAAAAAACTGGATGTGCAGGCCATGCGGGAGCTGACGGAACTGCAAGCAAAAATTTTAGCGAACGCGGCGGCCAGCCTCAAGCCCGGCGGGCGGCTGGTCTACTCCACCTGTACGCTCAACCCGGAGGAGAATGAGCGCCAGGTCGAGCGTTTTCTGGCCGGGAACCCCGCATTTTCCGTACATATGCCGGACGGGCTGTTCCCGGCAGGCATGGCGGTGGGGCCCTGCGGCGCGCTTTCGGTGCCGTGCCGCACCGGGATGGATGGCTTTTTTATCAGTGTAATGCATAAGGCCGCCGGGTAAAAATACGGTATGCCTTTTTACGCAGGAGGCTGCAATGGAACAAAAACGATGTATCTCCTCGCTGCCCATGGAGCAGCTGGCGGCCGAGCTCAAGGCGCTGGGCCAGCCGGCCTTCCGGGCAAAGCAGATCTTCCACTGGCTCCACCAGAAGCTGGTCACGGAGTTTTGCGCCATGACCGACCAGCCCAAGGCACTGCTGGCCAGGCTGGAGGAGTCCTTCTACATTGCCGCGCCCCAAATCGAGCGCAGGCAGGAGGCAAAGGACGGCACGGTGAAATACCTGCTGCGCATGGAGGATGGCAACTGCATCGAGACAGTGGTGATGCGGTATCATTACGGCAACACGGTGTGCGTTTCCACGCAGGTGGGCTGCCGGATGGGCTGCCGGTTTTGCGCCTCCACCCAGGCCGGGCGGGTGCGTGACCTGGAGGCCGGCGAGATCTGCGCGGAAATTTATACCGCCCAAAAGGATATTGGGCAGCGCATCTCGCATATCGTTTTAATGGGCATCGGCGAGCCGCTGGATAACTACGGCAATGTGATGGACTTTCTGCGCATGATCTCCTCGCCGGACGGTGTGAACATCGGTATGCGCAACATCAGCCTTTCCACCTGCGGCCTGGTGCCCATGATCGACCGCCTCGCGCAGGAAAAATTGCAGCTGACCCTTTCGGTGTCGCTGCACGCGCCCAACAACGAGATCCGCAGCGGCATGATGCCGGTGAACAACGCCTACCCGGTGGAGCTGCTGATGGACGCCGTGCGGCGCTACCAGAAAACCACCGGCCGCCGGGTGAGCTTTGAATATTCGATGGTGCGCGGCGTCAACGACAGCGACGCCTGCGCCCGGCAGCTGGCAGGGCTCATCAAGGGGATGGGTGCGCATGTCAACCTCATCCCCATCAACCCGGTGGACGGCAGCCCATATTCCGCGACCGATGCGGAAAATGTGCGGCGCTTCCAGGCCAGACTGGAGGCTCTGGGGGTGAACGCCACGGTGCGCCGCCGCCTGGGCAGCGAGATCAGCGCCGCGTGCGGCCAGCTGCGGCGCGAGGAGATGGCACAGCACACAGGACAGGGGGAAACGCAATGAAGATTGCAGGCAAAACCAACATAGGCCGCGTGCGCCGGGAAAATCAGGACGATTTCCGCGCGGCCGATCTGCCCGGTTCGGCCGCGTGGGGGCTGGTATGCGACGGCATGGGCGGTGCCCGCGGCGGCCGCGAGGCCTCCTGCACGGCCTGCGAGGTAATCGAGCAGAGTTTTCAGCAGCACTATGGGCAGTGCTTCCCCGGCGGCGAGCAGCGTTTTTTAGAGGATGCGCTGCGCAGCGCCAACCGGTGCGTGTTCCAGAAGTCCGTCCGGGACGAAGCGCTGGCCGGCATGGGCACAACGGCGGTGTGCGCGCTGGTGCGCGGCGGCCGGGTGCATCTGTGCCATGCGGGCGACTCCCGCGCCTATCTGCTGCACGCCGGGCGCTTGACCCAGCTTACCCACGACCACTCCTATGTGCAGGAGTTGGTGGACTGCGGCACCATCACGGTGCAGGAGGCGGAGAACCACCCGCAGAAAAACATCATCACCCGCGCGCTGGGCGTGGAGCTGCGGCTCCAGCCGGAGTATACCACGACGGTGGTGCTGCCCGGCGATGTGCTGCTGCTGTGTACCGACGGGCTGACCAATATGGTGCCGCAGGCGCAGATGGAGCGGATCTTTGCGCACAACGACTTTTACGACGTGCCAGACCGCCTGATCGAGGCGGCAAACGCCAACGGCGGGCAGGACAACATCACCGCACTGCTGCTGGCAGCGGAACCGGCGGAGGTAAAACATGGATAATCTCATCGGGAAAAAGCTGGACGGCCTGTACGAGGTGCGCGAGCTGATCGGCACGGGCGGTATGGCAAACGTGTATAAGGCCGTATGCCTGGGCCAGAACGGTCCGGTGCCCGCCGGCACCACCGTGGCCGTCAAGGTGCTGCGGCCGGAGCTGATGCACGATCACGACCTGGTGCAACGGTTCAAAAACGAATCCAAGGCCATTTCCCTGCTCAACCATCCCAACATCGTCAAGGTGTACGACGTTTCGGTGAACGACCGGCTGCAATACATCGTGATGGAGTATGTGGACGGTATGACGCTGCGCGAGTATCTCAACGAGCGCGGCGGCAAGCTGAGCAACCGCGAAACGGTGCATTTCATCTCGCAGATCCTGGAGGCGCTGGAGCATGCCCACCAGAACGGCGTGGTGCACCGGGATATCAAGCCTCAGAACATCATGCTGCTGGATAACGGCCAGCTCCGGATGATGGATTTCGGTATCGCGCGCATTTCCCGCGCCGAAAACCAGCTGCTCAGCGGCAAGGCGATGGGCAGCGTGCACTACATCAGCCCGGAGCAGGCCCGCGGCGACGTGACCGACGCCAAGAGCGACATCTACTCTGTGGGCGTCATGATGTACGAAATGCTCAGCGGCAAGCTGCCGTTTGAGTCCGGCAACGGCAACGTGGTGGAGGTGGCCATCAAGCAGATCTCGGACAAGCCCCGCCCGCTGGCCGAGATCGCGCCGTCGCTGCCCCACGCGCTGGTGGAGATCACCGAGCGCGCCATGGCCAAGCAGCCCGAAAACCGCTACGCCAGCGCGCGCGAAATGCTGGATGCACTGAAGACGTATGTCCGGGACCCGGAGGTCTCGTTTGAATACAAATACTTGACAGAAGAGGCACCTGCAAAGGTGGTGGGAAGAACTATGAATCAGAAAAAGAGCAATCGTTCGCCGTCCCAGCCGGAACCGGCAAAAAAAAGCAAAAAGGCAAAGAAAAAGCGCTCCATCTTTTTGCCGGTGTTGTTCGGTATCACGGTAGCCTTTACGATCGGCTGCGCGGTGCTGTGCCATATGATCCTCAAAAACTCCAATAACCCGCTGTTCAGCGATAAGGAAGACATCACGCTCACCGACTATGTAGGCATGTACCGCACGGAGGTCGAGTCCAGCGTGGAGGTATCCAGCGGGCAGCTGGAGATCACCTGGGTGGAGGAGTACAACAGCAACTATGAGGCCGGCTGCGTGTACAAGCAGTCGCCGGCCGGTGGGCGCACCGTGCGCGAGGGGCAGAACATCACCTTGACCGTAAGCCTGGGCACCAAGTACGTCACCGTGCCGGAGACGTCCAGCTATGTGCAGGCCGATGCCGAGCAGATCCTCAAGGACAGCGACCTGTCGGTGCTGGTGGTGCAGAGCGTGGAGCCGAACGTGGCCGTGGGTACGGTGATCCGCACCGAGCCCGCTGCGGGCGAGACGGTGGCTGCGGGCAGCACGGTGGTGGTGTATGTCAGCCGCCAGCAGGTCACCACAACCACGACGGTGCCCAACCTCATCGGCCTTGAGACGGTGGACGACGCGCGCACCCTGCTGGTGCAAAAGCACCTGGTACTGGGCAGTGTGACCGAAGCGTACAGCGAGGATATGCCGGCGGGCACCATCCTCGGCCAGTCGGCGGAGGCCGGCTCCACGGTCAAACTGAACACCCGCGTCAGCGTAACGGTATCGGCCGGGCCGGAGCCCACGCCGGAACCGACGGAGGACTTCTGGGATCCGGAGCACTGGTTCTCCGACGAGGAGGACCCGGAAGCCGGGTCGGGCGCACTCAGCCAGGGCTGGGATCGCTTCTGGCAATGGTTCAGCGGCGATTCCCCCAGCAGTGAGCCGGCGGGCGGAGAACCGGCGGAATGAACGGATATATCGTAAAAGGCATCGGCGGGTTTTACTATGTTAAAACGCCGGAGGGCATCCTGGAATGCAAGGCCCGCGGCATCTTCCGCAAGCAGAAGCTGACACCGGTGGCGGGTGACAACGTGACGCTGGAGACCGAAAACGGGGCCCCCGTCATTGCGCAGATTGCGCCGCGCAAAAACGTATTTGTCCGCCCGCCGGTGGCAAACCTGGACGTGCTGTTCCTCGTGGCCAGCACGACCCAGCCGGTGCCCAGCACGCTGGTATTGGATAAGCTCTCGGCCATTGCGGTGGATAAGGGCGTGCAGCCGGTGGTCGTGTGTACTAAGGGTGATTTGGCTGAGACGGAATTTTTGCAAAGAGCCTACGAGCGATCGACGCTGCCTTTCATCCGCATCGACTATGCGGACGGCAGCGGGCTGGACGAGGTGAGGCGCTGGATCGAAGGCCGGCTGTGTGCCTTCTGCGGCAACTCGGGCGTGGGCAAGTCCACGCTGCTCAACGCGCTGCTGCCTGAGCAGGAGCAGCAGACCGCCGCCATCAGCCAGAAGCTGGGCCGTGGCCGCCACACCACCCGCGAGGTGACGGTGTTTGAGGCGTTTGACGGCCGCGTGGCGGATACCCCCGGCTTTGCCAGTCTGGATACGGGCCGGGCCTGCTATATCCCCAAAGAAAATTTGGAGCTTGCGTTCCCGGAGTTCGGGCCTTACTTGGGCAAGTGCCAGTTTACCGGCTGCTCGCACCGCACCGAGAAGGGCTGCGCTGTGCGCGCGGCGCTGGCCGAAGGCAAGCTTTCGCCCAGCCGCTACGGCAGCTACACGGCCATGTACGAGGAAGTAAAGGACATCAAGGCGTGGGAGCTGCCGCGCTGAACGGGGGAGGCAATTTTATGGCACGCTGTGTGATCGTCTCCGCCTGTGAAGTGGAGCCAGAGCTGGCCGCCCTGCTGCGGCCGGAGGACTTTATCATCGCCTGCGACGCGGGCTACCGCAACTGCGCGCGCCTGGGCCGCACGCCGGATATCGTGGTCGGAGACTTTGACTCGGCCCCGCAGCCGGCCGCCGCGCAGGCAAGCGGACTGGTGGTGCTGCCCCATGTAAAAGACGACACCGACACGGAGTATGCCGCATGCCTGGCGTCGCAGAGGGGCTTTGACGAGGCGCTTCTGCTGGGCGCGCTGGGCGGCAAGCGGCTGGAGCATACGCTGGCGAACATCGGCACAGGCCTTGGGCTGGAGCGGCGCGGCGTGCGCGCTGTGCTGTGCAGTGCGCGCACCCGGCTGAGCTATGTGTTGCCCGGGCAGGCGCGCCGCTACCGCAGGGAAAACTACTTTTATTTTTCGCTGTTCCCGCTGGAGGGGCGCGCCGAGGGAGTGGAGCTGCGCGGCGCATACTACCCGCTGCACGATGCCGTGCTCACCGTAAGCTACCCGCTGGGCGTGAGCAACGAGTATGCGCCCGGCTCGCAGGAGATCGAAGTGAGCTGCCGCGCGGGCGCGCTGCTGGTAGTGGAAACGCTGGC
>CAZYAX010000054.1:0-8132 GCA_964646195.1 uncultured Faecalibacterium sp.
ACCGGCACGGCCGGCAGCGGCAAATCCACCACCCAGGCCTGCATCATCGACCGCATCAACCGCACGCGGCGGGCCCATGTGATCACGCTGGAGGATCCCATTGAGTATTTGCACCGCAACCAGAAGAGCATCGTGAGCCAGCGCGAGATCGCCATCGATACGCAGAACTACCTCTCAGCCCTGCGCGCATGCCTGCGCCAGGCGCCGGACGTGATCCTGCTGGGCGAAATGCGCGACCATGAGACCATCCGCACCGCCATGACGGCGGCGGAGACCGGACATCTGCTCATTGCAACGCTGCATACCGGCGGCGCGGTGAATACGATCGACCGCGTGATCGACTCCTTCCCTAGCAGCCAGCAGCAGCAGATCCGCGTGCAGCTGAGCATGGTGCTGCACACGGTGGTGTCGCAGCGGCTGCTGCCGGACAAAACCGGAGGCCGGGTGCCCGCCTATGAGGTGATGCACATGAATGCAGCCATCCGCAGCATGATCCGTGACAACAAGAACCACCAGATCGACAACGCCATCGCGTCCGGCGCGGCAGAGGGGATGTTCTCGATGGATCAATCCATCCTCAAGCTATACAACGAGGGGTATATCACCAGAGATACGGCGCTGTATTACGCCGATAACCCGGATCAGCTGCGCCGCCGCCTGGGCTGAGCGCACCATGCAAAAGGGGCGTAAGGACGAAAAAACAGAATACATGAGACCAGGAGGCGACCCTGGTATGGGTCAAAAACAAAACAGTACGGTTCCTCACGCTGAACAGCATCCTGATTGCGGCTCTGTGCGTTTTCATAGTTTCCTTCCCCGGCATTTACATGGGCTACGGGAGCCGGGACAGCGTGCGGGAGATCGACACCATCTGCATGGGGACCATGAGCGACCAGATCTCCAAGCACTTTAAGATGATCTTTGAGCTGCGGCTGTCCAAGGTGCGCAACCTTGTAGGCTCCCTCCCTTTCAACATAAGCAGCATGACGGTGGCGTACCCGTTGGAAACATGGCAAGCGCAAGCGCCCCAGGACGGGAAGGAGACCTTTCAAATTCCCTGAGGGCTGCCGTGCAGGCCGCCTGTGCGCCCAAAGGGGCCTGCACGGGCGGCCTTTATGGATATTTGAAAAAGGAGTGCCTGTAGATCCGGCACCTTACAGCGGCCAGTGCAACAGGTACTCGATGAGCTTTTTGGCCGCGATGGAGGTGTAGTCTTTATTGGGCAGCAGGATATAAAACATGCGGGTGGTGTAGGCGCTGTCCAGCTTATAAAACAGCAGGGAATCGTCCGAGGCGCGGATCATGCGGTCGCTGACAAAGGTAGCGGCCATATTGGCGGCGGCCAAGCGGCAGGCCGTGACGAGCTGCGAGAGGGTCAGCTTGATTTTAGGTTCAAACCCCGCCTCGCGGAACATATCCCGGGCGCGGTCGTGCAGATTGTTGCCCTTGCGCAGCAGGATAAATTGCAGCTGCGCAAAGGCCTGCAGGCTGGCGCGCGGGCAGTCCGCAGCCAGATGCTTTTTGGCCAGGATGTCCGCAGCGGTGAGCGAATAGCCCGCCAGCTGCGCGTGGATGGGGTCTTGCCGCGGCACGGCCAGCAGGATGTGATCTTCAAACATTTCGTATTTGGGAAAGATCTCCAAATACTGCGGGTTGCAGCTGAAGGTCAGATCCAGCGTGTCGTTTGCCAGCATCTCGGTCAGCTGGTAGGAGCCCGCCTCCATAATGTTGAGCTCTACGCCGGGATACTTTTGGCTGAAGCCGGTCAGGATCTCCGGCAAAATGTAGGCGTTCAAGTAGTGCGAGCCGCCCACGCGGATGCGGCCTGTGACCAATTGCGAAAGATCGTGCAGCCTTTGTTGCTGCTCCTGTTCCAGGAGCAGCATTTTTTTGATGGTATCAATATAAATTTCACCGGCCTCTGTCAGCTGCAGGGGCCTTTTGCTGCGGTCGAACAGCGGCATGCCGATAGACTGCTCGATTTTTTGCACCGAGATGCTCAGCGCGGGCTGGGTCAAATAGAGCTTTTCGGCCGCTTTTGAAAAGCTGCCCTCCTGGTAGACTGTGTAGAGATAGATCATTTCCTGCTGCATAAGGCGGTACCCATCCGTTTCGTTGCTATATAAATTTGATTTATGAGAATATAAAATCTATAAAATTGATTATATACCAAAGCTGTGGTATTGTAAAGACACACAATAAAACTTTCCGGTAGGAAAAACAATTGTCGAAATGGAGGAATGCAAATGGAAATCAACGCATTGCTAATGGACGAGCGGGACAACGTGGCCACCTGCGTCAAAGAGGTGCCCGCAGGGCAGCAGATCGTTTACCGCAAGGGACGCGAGGTGCTCAGCCTGGAGGCAAAGGAGACCATCCCCTACTGCCACAAGGCCGCGCTGGAGCCGCTGGGGCAAGGAGCCGATGTGCGCAAGTATGGTGAGCTCATCGGCCGCACCAACGCCCCAATTGGGGCCGGCTGCTGGGTGTCGCACAACAACATCTACAGCGTGCCCCGCGACTATGAGAGCGAGTTGGTGGAGGACAGCGGCGAGGAAGTGCCCGAGATCGTACATACCGAGTCCGGCCTCAAGTTTTGGGGCTACCGGCGGGCCGAGGGCCGCCCCGGCATCCGCAACCATGTGCTCATCCTGCCCTCCTGCGCCTGCGGCAGCGAGAGCTCCCGCATTGTGGCCAGCCAGGTGCGCGGCGCGGTGAACATCGTGTTCAACACCGGCTGCTCGGACGTGGCCGCCAACACGGCCATGAGCCAGAAGGTGCTCACCGGCTTTGCCTGCAATCCAAACGTGTACGGCGTGGTAATCATCGGCCTGGGCTGCGAGACCGTGGGCCACAAGCAGCTGCGCGAAAAGATCCAGGCCATGACATCCAAGCCCGTGGTGTCCTTTGGCATCCAGGAGGAGGGAGGCACGCTCAAAACCATCGAGAAGGCTGTGCGCGCCGCCCGGGAAATGGCGGCCCAGGCCGGGATGGTGCAAAAGGAGCTGTTCGATATTTCGGAGTTGTTCTTGGGTATCGAATGTGGCGGCAGCGACGCCACTTCGGGCATCGCCTCCAACCCCGCTGTCGGCGAGCTGAGCGACCGGCTGGTGGATATGGGCGCCACCACGATGATGAGCGAGTCCATCGAGTGGATCGGCGGCGAGCATGTGGTGGCCAAGCGTGCGGCCACCTCCAGGATCCACAACGAGATCATCGAGGTGTGCCGCGCCTACGAGGAACACCTCAAGGCGGCCGGCCAGGACTGCCGCGCGGGCCAGCCCACCCCCGGCAACAAGGCGGGCGGCCTGTCCACACTGGACGAAAAGAGCCTTGGCTGCATCCGCAAGGGCGGCACTCGCCCCATTGTAGAGGTGTTGGAGCAGGCCGCAAAGCCCACCCGGCACGGCGCTGTGGTGATGGACACGGCCGGTTACGACATCTCGTCGGTCACGTCCATGGTGGCGGGCGGCTGCCAGGCGGTGATTTTTACCACTGGCCGCGGTACGCCCACCGGCAACGCCATCGTGCCTGTGCTCAAGGTGACGGCCAACGAAGTGACCTACCGCAGCATGGAGGACAATATGGATGTGGATCTATCCGCCATCATCCGCGGCGAAAAGACCTACCAGGAGATGGGCGAAGAGCTGGTGCATGTGATCCACGACGTCTGCAACGGCAAGCTGACCAAAGCGGAGGCCTACGGCTTCTCGGATATCGCAGTGGACCATGTTTGCCGGTTCGTTTAAACCGTTTCGTTTAAAAACAGATTGGAGGAATAAAAAATGAGTACCCTTACCATCTGCATTATCATTTGTGTATTGACAATGATCAGCTATATCGTGGGCAAGATCCCGATGGGCCTCACGGCCATGCTCAGCATGGTGGCCTTTGTTCTGACCGGATGCCTCAATCCCAACACGGCGGCCGGATATTTTGGAAACACCAACGGCATTATGATGCTCTCGATGTTCGTGGTCGCCGCCGGTTTTAACCGCACCCAGTTTGTAAAGACGGTGGCCTCCAGCGTTAACCGCATCGCCAAGGGCTCCTTGACAAGAGTTATGTTTGGCTATATGCTGATCACGATGGTCCTGTCCCAGTTCATCCAGAGCTCGGTGATCGTCTACGGCATCATGGCCCCCATGCTGATTGCAAGCTGCCAGGAAATGAAGGTCAACCCCACACGGGTACTTTTCCCGCTGGCGATGGCCAGTATCGCTACTGTTTCCATCCTGCCTTTGGGCGGTGGCGCGACTGTATTCGCCGAGCTGAACGGCTACCTCGAAGCAAACGACTATACCACCTTTACCGTGGCGCTGACTGACCCCATGAAGGCCCGCCTGCCCATGCTGATCGCTATGTTTATCTATACGGTCTTCTTTGCCACCAAGTTCAGCCCCAAAGAGCCGCCCGTTGCCATCGGCAACATCCAGTCGCGGGAAGATAAGCGTGAGGCCCTGCCTCCCTTCCAGGAGCGTGCCGGTTACATCATTTTTGTCCTGACCACCGTTGCCCTTTTGTTCCAGCCGCAGCTCAAGATCGCGACTTGGGTCATTTGCCTGAGCGGCGCTTTGGCGATGGTACTGTTCGGTGTTCTTTCCGAGAAGGAAGCAATCGCCGCCATCAACTGGCCCATGGCCTTCCTGTTTGTTGGCGCGCTTGCAATGGGCGGTGCGCTCACCGAGACCGGCGCGGGTGAAGTAGTCGGCGCGATTCTGGGCAACTTTGCAAATACGCTGGCCAACCCCTACCTGATCGGCTTTGTGTTCTTCATCGTGCCGTTCCTGCTCACTCAAATCATGATGAACCGTACCGTGATGATCATCTTTATCCCTATCGCGATTCTGGCCTGTAAGGCGATGGGCGCAAACCCCATCGGCATTATCATCCTGGTGCAGTCTGCCTGCCTCAGCTCCTTTATGACCCCGATGGCTACGCCTGCTATCCCCATGTGTATGGCGAGCGGTGGCTACGACCTGAAATCTATTATCAAGCAGTCCCTGATTCCCGCAGCGATCCTCTGTGTGGTGTGCGTATCCTGGATCATGACCGTGTTCCCGCTGTACTGATTGAAAGGAGAAAAAACGATGCTGGAAGTAAAGCATTTCCCACAGGATATGAGCGCTTTTGAGGTGGACCGCTCGGAGCCGAGGCGCTGTTTTCTCACCGGTTTGTTTGAGGAACCGGTAGAGGTAAACGGGCAAAAGCGGGTATTTTATACCTACTTGAAGCCGGGACTACGCTACAACCAGCCCTGCGTCGTGGTGGCTGCTCCGGAAGGAGTGAGTGCCGCGGACTATCTGGAGAACAGCGGCTGGATCGCCTTTGCGCAAAAACACGATACCTTTTTGCACATTCTGGTCCCCGAAAACGGCAAGTGGAACCTGGACGGGGCGGACGCCGACTATATGAACCGGGTCTATCTCCAGATCAACTCCCGCCGCTCGTATGTCACCATGCAGGATAACATTTATGCGTTTGGTGTGGGCGCGGGCGCGACCGTTGCCCAGCAGGCCGTCATGAAGATGAGCAGCGAGTGGTCTGGTCTGGCGACTTTCGGCGATCTGGATGCGAAGGCGATGCTGAATGCCGGTGTGACGCATGGCAGCGAAAACACTGGCAAGACCGAATTGTTTATCTCCGCCGCAAAGGTCCAGGTGCCCGTGTGGATGAGTTGGAGCCGGAACGTCGGCGCGAATGCGGAAGTGTGCGGCTACTGGAAAACGATGAACGATGTGGACGGCGAGCTCTATTCCAGCCGCTGGGCGGATGAGATCTACTTCCCCAGCAAGGTGGTCAAAAAAAGCCAGGTCAACGAGGAAAAGATCGCGCAGGTCCGCGTGACGAATGATTTCTCCGGTGAGCCCAGCCTGGAACGTCTGGATGCCGTGTGGGATTACATCGGCCTCGCCTGCCGCCACCGCGGCTTCGAGGTCAAGATGCTGCGCTACCGGATCGACCCGGAGCGATACGGCTTTACCTACCATACCATGGAACACGGTGGCTTTACCCACTGCTGGTATGAGTATGTGCCGGAGAAGGTAAAAGCCAGCGGAAAGCCCTCGCCTCTGGTGGTGTGTATGCACGGACGGGGTGGTACGGCCGAATCCTTTATCAGCCTGTCCGGTATGAGCCGGGTGGCGGAGGAACGGGACTTTATCGTTGTGTTCCCGGAGGCTGGCGTATACCAGCAGCGCCCCAATGCGTACCGCAACCTGCTGCTGTGGAACGGAAACTACAAGGGCGAGCCAGTGGACGACGTTGGCTTTGTGCTGCGCATGATCGAGGATGTGCGCAGCCGCAACGCCGTGGACGCCACGCGCATCTATGCGTGCGGCCAATCCAGCGGCGGCATGATGACGACTACACTGGCGCTGCGTGCACCCGGCTTGTTTGCCGCGGTTGCACCGTGGTCCGCGCTGGTGGACCCGGACAGCGAACTGGTTCTGCCGGAAAAGATCGAGCCTGCCGTGCCATTCCTGTTCCTGTTCGGCGATAAGGATTTCCTCTGCGCCGATCCGAAAAACGGCCAACTGGAATACCAGGTATCGGAGCGCATTGCGGCTTTCCTGAAAAACCTCATCCGGCTGTATGGGCTGGACGAAACGCCCGGCAGCTACCGGTGCGGCGAGATCATCTACTATGTATACCGCAACGCCAAACGGGTGCCCATGCTGATCGTTGGCAGGGTAAGCGATATGCCCCACGCGAATTATCCGCGCGAGAGCTGGATTTCCTACGATGAGTTTTTGGACAAGTTTGCAAAGCAAGAAGATGGCACCCTGCTCTACCTGGGCGAAAGCGCTCTGTAAACAAGGGACGGAGGGAATGCTATGCCAATTGGATTTCGGGCCTTTCTCAACATTGAGCGGGCGAACCCTGCGCTGATCGAGGCGTACCGGGGCATCCCCAGCGCCAATATTGGGGACTGCGTGAAAAAAATGAACTGCATGTTTGGAGGCGTCCGCTCATTTAACCGCCAGCCACTGCTGGGATCTGCCTTTACTGTGAAGGTGCCATCTGGCGACAACCTCGCCGCACAGGCTGCGCTGGACTATGCAAAGCCGGGCGATGTGATCGTGATCGACGGCGCGGGCTATGAGGACCGCGCGCTGGTGGGCGGCATGATGCTGGCCTATGCGGAGATGCGGGGGCTGGGTGGCTTTGTGGTCAACGGGGCGGTCCGGGATCTGGACGAGATCCGCGCCAGCAAGCTGCCTGTGTTTGCAAAGGCGGTCACACCGCTTGGCCCCTACCGCGAAGGCCCTGGTGAGATCAACGTGCCTGTCGTGTGCGGCGGGCAGGTGGTCATGCCCGGCGATATCCTGGTAGGCGACGAGGACGGCCTGGTGGTCATCCCCCGCCAAGATGCAAAGGAGCTGCTGGAAGCCGCAAAAAAGAATCTGGCAGGGGAACAGACTGAACTGCACCGGATGCGGGAAGGAACCTATACCGAACAGGAGCACAGAGAGAATTTTGTGGGACTGTTCCTGCGCCAGGGCGGCAGCATCGAGGCATGACGCCTTATTGATTTGGTACTCTCACAACCATTTCTCCTTTTGCCCACAGCCGCCCGAACAGGAGTACATCCCCGCAGGGCAGTTGTGGGCCATTCTATTTGATTGAGTAAAGGGGCTAACATGGACAAGCTGATTTTTGATTTTCAGATCGAGACATACCCGAACCAGATCGCAGAACTGGTCTGTGAAACGGGCAAGGTGAGGATGATCCCATTTGGAGGCAAGGTAAGCTCCGCGCTGTTTACGGGCCGCCTGCTACCCGGTGCTGTGGATGTGCAGGTCACGGATGCCAGCGGCATCCGGCACATGCAGGCGCAGTATATGTTTGCGGGTCACGACACAGCCGGTATGCCCTGCAAGTTGTTTGTGCGCAACAACGGTTTCTTTGAACCGGGGCACGCGCCCAAACCGTTCCATGCCTGCCCGGATTTCATGACCGATAGCAAAGCGCTGAGCGAATATCTGCACCAGCGCCGGTTTCGGGCAGAAGGCAGCCGCGAGGCGGACTGCCTGCACATCCGGGTTTTTGATGTATTGCAGGATGACGGGCCCGGCGGCGAAACGGAGAGCCTTTAACAGGTCTCCGGTACTCCGCCGGTAGACAAAAAA
>CAZYAX010000055.1:0-8089 GCA_964646195.1 uncultured Faecalibacterium sp.
TGCCAAGCCCGAAGGGCGTGATTTGTTCAGAGGTTCCCTTGTTTCCATCCTCTTTTTTCCGGCGAAGCAGCCGCGCCGGTTCGAGCCGGTGCGACCGCGTTCGTCTTCTATTATAGCATCAGACCCCGCTGCTCAACAAGCATTTTTATACACTAACTTTGTTTTTTCTTCACATTTTTTACGCTGCCGTCAGTTTTGCAGCTCTTCCATCGCCTCCCGGACCGTGTCCGCCGAGAACAGAAACGCTCCCGCGCGGGTATACACCTCAACATGGCCTCCTACATAACGCATCTCAATTTCCAACATGGTAAGCCCTCCCTGTCTCGCGGCGCGCCCCTTCCGGGCTTACGCGCCTGTTTTTGTTTACAGGCTCATCTTACCAGATTGAAAGTCCAATAATCCTCCCTCTTAAAATCTTTTTGCAAGTTTTTCACTGCTCTGCCGCGCTCACCGCCATCACATGCTGCGGGCTGCCGCCACGTTCCCGGCCGCGCTGGACGTCGCGGCTCTTATCGTAGCAGTAGCGGATGATCGCCTGCCGGCGCACGATGCCGATAAAGATGCCCCGGTCGTCCACCACCGGTACAAAATTCTGGTTCATAGCCGCCTCGATGAGCTGGTCCATGCTGGTATTCACTGTCACAGGCTTATAGTCCTTTTTGTGCGGGAAGCTGCGGATGGGCACGTCCTCCGCCGCCTCCAGATCCAGCCCGTGCAGCCGCTTGATGCCCCAGAGGATGTCCCCTTCAGTCAGCGTGCCCACATACTCGCCCCGGCGGTTGAGCACCGGAATGGACGCATAACGGTTTTTCTCCCATTTTTCCAGCGTCTGCCGCAATGTGAAATCGTCATAAACATACATTAAATCCTGCTTGGGGGAAAGGAAAAACAAAATGTTCATATACCGGTCTCCATTCTAATGCGCAGGGTGTACACTGCGCCTGCGCGCACAGATTGTTTCTGGTTCAATTTTATCACTTTTGCCTATAAAGGTAAATCCGTTTTGCGAAGTTTTAGGATTTATTCACAATCCGAACACATTCCCTCCTTTCTTTTTCTGCGCGGCTCCCGTGGTTTTCCGGCTTATGGGGCTGGCAGCACGCATCTTTTTTGGTTTTTTATACGCAAAACCATGCACAAAGTCTCTTTTTGTGCTATACTACCAATGAGGTGTGCTTTGTATGCCGCACCTTGTGTCGAAAATTCCATGGACGGAAGCGGTGCCGCTTCCGGTACGCTAGTAAATTTTATGCTGATGTCACATCCTTCCCATACATTTTACCGCGCCGCCGCTCTGGCGCTGGCCGCCTGCCTGGCGCTTGTGCCGGCCGGGTGCAACCGCCCGGCGGTGATCGAGCCGGTTCTGGACGCGCCGTCCTCCGAGGTGCAGCAGGCGCAGCCGGTCCGGCTTGCCATCGCAGCCAGCCCCGCCGGGTTTAACCCTTATCTGGCGGCCAACACGCTGGTGGAGCAGACCGGTGGGCTGCTGTTTGAAAAGCTGCTGGAGATCGCGCCGGATATGGCGCTGGACTACCGGCTGGCCCAGAGCGTCGCCTGCGAGGGGCTCACCGTCACCATCCGGCTGCGCAGCGGCCTGTGCTTTGCGGACGGTTCCCCCATCACCGCCGGGGACGTAGCCGAAAGCCTGCGCGCCGCTCAGGCCAGCGCGCTGTACGGCGCGCGGCTGGCCAACCTGGCGGATGTCGAGATCAGCGATTCCTCCGTGGTGCTCACCCTCTCCCAGCCGGACAGCCTGTTCGCCTACCTGCTGGATCTGCCCGTGCTCAAGGCCGGCGAGACCGGCCTGGCCCGCCCCACGGCCAGCGGGCGCTACACCTACGGCCCCGAAGAAAACACCCTGACGCCCAACCCCCACGCACCCTTTCCGGAGGACGGGCCGGATGTCATTGAGCTGACCGCCATTTCCAACTACGACGAAATGGTCTCCGGCCTTGCCATGGGCACGGTAAATTTCTATCTGGCCGATGACAGCGCCTCCAGCACCATCGCCTCCTCTGAGAATTATTTCCGCACCAACCGGCTGGTCTTTCTCGGCGTCAATGCGCACAGCTCCAACCCGCTGTGCAGCACCTCCAACGGGCGGCGGCTGCTCAGCGCGCTGATCTCCCGCCGGGAGCTGGCCGGCAAATACCCCAGCGCGGTGCCTGCCACCGGCACGCTGAACAGCTACTACGAATGCGTAAACGGCAAGCAGGTGATCCAAACGGAGGCCGATCCCTCCCTTTTGGAGGATACCATGGCCGCTTTGGGCTATACTTACAAGGAGGCCTCCGGTTTTTATGAGGACGCGCGCGGCCAGCGCGCCTCGGTGGATGTGCTGGTGCATTCCGGCAACGCAAACCGGCGCTATACCGCCACATTGCTCCAGCAGCAGTGGGCCGGCTATGGCATTGAGGTCACGCTGACCGAGGCCGACGACTTCAACACCTGGCTGCAGTTGGTCCAGAGTACGCAATTTGAACTGTACATCGGTGAAATGAAGTTGTATAATAATATGGATCTCACCCCGTTCTGGTCCGGCAGCGCCCGCTATGGTCTGGCTGCCAGCCCGGACCTTGTAGCCGTTTACGACGCGTTCCGCGCCGATGCCGGTTACGCGGGGGAGTTTGAGGATGCTTTTGCCGCCGAGATGCCCTACATTCCCCTGTTATGGCATGGCGGCGTGACGGTGTCCTCCCGCCGTGTAAGCGGCATCCGCACCAGCGTGAGCAATTTGTATTATTCGCTGGCCGGGCTGACTATTTCGCGTTGAAAAAATTTTATAGCAAAGGAGCAGAGCGACTATGATCACTTCCCACTATCCCCTGGGTGACGTCCGCTATTCCAGCGAGTACTTCTCTACGCTGGTCGGCGAAGCAGCCAAGAACTGCTACGGTGTGGCCGCAATGGCCCCCCGCAGCGTATCCGACGCGGTAAAAAGCATCGTGCGCGGGTCCGATTTTTCCGAAAAGGGCATTTATGTCACGCAGGAAAAGGGCCGCCTCGTCATCGAGCTTCACATCGCCGTCACATACGGCCTGAACATCTCCACCGCCGCGCAGAGCATCACGCACCGCGTGCGGGACGAGGTGGAGCACGCCACCGGCCTCAAGGTCGCGCGGGTCGTCGTATCGGTCGATGACGTTATTTCCTGAGCGGCAGCGCCGCCGGTCCCGGATGGCTTTCCGGAATTCTATGAGGAGTTGAAAGACAATGATCAGTGGTAAAATTTTACGAGACGCCATTATTTCGGGCGCCAACAACATTAACAACCAGCGCTCTCGCGTGGACGAGCTGAACGTCTTCCCCGTGCCGGACGGCGACACCGGCACGAACATGGGCATGACCGTGGGCGCGGCGGGCCAGGAGCTGGCCGCTCTGGACGATGACTGCACCGTGGGCGAGGCCGCCAAAATGGCCGCCTCCGCCATGCTGCGCGGCGCGCGCGGCAACTCGGGCGTGATCACCAGTCTGCTGTTCCGCGGCTTTTCCAAGGCGTTGGAGGGCAAAAGGGAAGCCTCTGCCGGCGATATCGTGGCCGCGCTGGAAAAGGGTGTTGAGGGCGCCTACAAGGCCGTGATGAAACCCACCGAGGGCACCATCCTCACCGTGGCGCGCATCGCTTCCGAGGAGGCCCGCGCCAGCAACATCGCGGACGTGGCCGAGCTGTGGGATCTGGTAATGGCCGCCGGCCAGCGCGCGCTGGACAATACCCCCAACCTGCTGCCGGTGCTGAAAAAGGCCGGCGTTGTGGACGCGGGCGGCCAGGGCCTGATGATAATCTTTGAGGGTATGTCCAAGGTATTCCACGGCGAGCCGATGATCCAGGGCTCCGAGGTCACGCAGAACAAGGCCAAGCTCTCCACCTCCAACGTGGGCAAGGGCGTATTCACCGACGACCTGATGAAGGTGGAGGACATCAAGAACGGCTACTGCACCCAGTTCCTCATCAACAAGAACAAGGGCGCCAGCGCCGCCAAGATGCGCGCGTTTGCCGAGTCCAACGGCGACAGCGTAGTGTGCATCGAGGACGACGACGTGATCAACCTGCACGTCCACACTGCCGACCCCGGCAAAATCCTGTCCGAGGCCATCAAGTACGGCTATCTGACCAACTTTAAGATCGAGAACATGCACGAGCAGTTCCTGGCGCGGCAGAAGCAGGGCAAGGGCCTGGAAAAGCAGGCCGAGGCCGAGCAGAACAAGCGCGACGAGATCGCCAGCGAGTTCGTTTATGCCGCCGTGGATCCCAGCCGCGACTTTGGCTTTGTGGCCGTGGCTGCCGGCGAGGGCCTGAAGGCCGTCTTTACCGACCTGGCCGTGGATGCCGTCGTTTCCGGCGGGCAGACCATGAACCCGGCCACCGAGGACATTCTGGCCGCCGTGCAGAGCGTGCCCGCCAAGACGGTATTCGTGCTGCCTAACAACAAGAACATCATCATGGCCGCCGAGCAGGCAGAAAAGCTGGCCGACCGCCGCGTAGTCGTTCTGCCCACCCGCACCATCCCCATGGGCATCACCGCGATGCTGAACTTTGACCCCACCGCCACCGTAGAAGCCAACACCGTGGCCATGATGCAGGCCGCCAACCAGGTATCCACCGGCCTGATCACCTACGCTGCCCGCGACAGTGAGTACGACGGCAAGCGCATCCGCAAGGGCGAGATCATGGCGCTGGAGAACGGCAAGATCGTTTCCACCTCCAACGACCTCACCAAGGCCACCTACCGTCTGGCACGCGGTATGTGCAAGAAGGATTCCAGCTTTGTGACGGTGATCTCCGGCTGCGATGTGAGCGATGAGGAGGCCGAAAAGACCACCGAGATCGTCAAGAACAAGTGCCCCAACCATGTGGAGGTGAGCCACATCCGCGGCGGGCAGCCGGTCTACTATTATATGATCAGCGTGGAATAAATTCGAGCGGCACTCCAAGAGCACTCCAAAGGCACTCTGCATCGTTCTATATTCTCAGGCAGTCCCGTATTTTACGAGCAATAAAAATTCCAGCGCCGCTGCGAGGGGGTGAACCTTGCGGTGGCGCTGGTTTTTTGTGATTGACGGCTGCTGGCCGGGAGCTTACTGCTTTTTGAGCCGGCCAAAAAGCGGCGGAAAAAGCCTCGCCCAGTTCCGAAGCGGCGGGCATGGCCAAGGGGCCTGCATGCTCCTTGGAAGCCCGGAGCTATAATGTAAAGGGCTCATTGCTTTACTTTTAACGCCATTTTCTTGCATAATAATGGTACAAAGAGGACTATTCTATGAGGCGGTGCGGCGGTCGAAGAACTGCGGTGCCATACGCACCAGCAGCACTGCGCCCACCACGGTGAGAATGGTTTCGGGCACCATGTAGCTTGCGTTATAGCCGAGGCTGTAGATCCAGGCGGGCAGGCCGTCGGAGAGGTTGCCCCAGATCAGCACACCGGAGAAAAAGCTGCACAAAAAGCGCAGCACACCCACTGCTGCCGTGCCCACGGCCACACCCACGGTGCGGTTTTTGAAGGGCCGGGCAAACAGCTCCGCCAGGCCCAGCGCCATGAAGGCCAGCACATAATCCAGCAGCACCTCGCCCAAAAAGTACAGGAAGGTAGGCACCGGCGGGGCCCAGAAGCCCAACAGCATTTGCAGCAGGCTGTTGACAAACCCGGTAAACAGCCCCCACTTGACCCCGTGGCGGAAGGACACCAGCACAAACGGCAGCATACTCAGCAGCGTGATGCTGCCGCCGTTGGGCATGGTAAAAATTTTGATATTGGACAGCACCGTGCCGATAGCGATCATCAGCGCGCACTCCACCAATACCCGCGTTTTGGAATAGCTTTTTGACATGAAAGCTCGCTCCTTTTTACAATTGCAGTACACAAAACAAATGCGCCTGTACCCTCAGCGGGATACAGGCGCACGGAGCTTTTACACGAAACGGACGTTGCAAAGCCTCCCTACGCCGGCATTACCCGGATCAGGTTAAAGGGTACTCCGCGCGGTGCGGATCTCAGCCTTTCGGCGCCCCTGTTTTTATGTCCTTCCCTAGTATAACCCTTCTGCTAAAAATGTCAAGCCCAAATTGCTTTTGCTCAGGACTGGCAGGCGGTGATCAGGCTCATCTTATACACCTCGTCGGCGTTGCATCCGCGCGACAGGTCGTTGATGGGCGCGTTGAGGCCCTGAAGGATGGGCCCGTAAGCGGCATAGCCGCCCAGGCGCTGGGCAATCTTATAGCCAATGTTGCCCGCCTCAATGCAGGGGAAGATAAAGGTATTGGCCTGGCCGGCCACCTTGCTGCCCTTGCACTTGGTCTTGGCCACCTCCGGGGAGACGGCGGCGTCAAATTGCAGCTCGCCGTCGATCGCCAGCTCGGGCGCCAGCTCCTGCGCCTTGATGGTGGCGTCGTGGCTCAGCGCCACGGTACCGCCCTTGCCGGAGCCCTTGGTAGAGAAGCTCAGCACGGCGATCTTCGGGTCGATGCCAAAGATCTGCGCGGTCTTGGCGGTCTCCACGACCACCTCGGCCAGCTTATCCGCAGCGGACAGCTTGACCTCGCCGGTGGCCTTATCCACGGTATCCTGGTAGTCGATGTTGATGGCGCAGTCGCCCATGGCGATGCGCTTGAGGCCCTCCTCGCCGCAATCGCGGTCCAGGATGAAGCAGGAGCTCACCAGATGCGCGCCCTTCCGGGTCTTGATGAGCTGCAGTGCGGGGCGCACGGTATCCGCCGTAGAATAAGTAGCGCCGCCCAGCAGGCAGTCCGCCTTGCCCATCTTCACCAGCATGGTGCCGAAGTAGTTAGACTTCTTCAGCAGCGCGCTGCACTCCTCTGCGGTCATCTTACCCTTGCGCAGCTGAACCATGGTGTCCACCATCTCGTCGAAGCCCGCATAGTTCTCCGGGTCGATGATCTCCGCGCCGGACACGTCAAAGCCGCCGGCCGCCGCAGCCGCCTCGCACTCTGCCTTGTTGCCCACCATCACGACCTTGAGCACCTTTTCAGCCAGCAGCTTGCTGGCCGCCTCCAGGATGCGGGGGTCGCTGCCCTCGGTGAAAACGATCGTCTTGGGATTCGCCTTGAGTTGCTTGACCAGCGGTGCAAACATATCTGCCATGTTAAATTACCTCCGAATTTTCTCCAAATTTCCCCTTTGTGTTGGACACAAGAGTCTTCCAATTCCTATTCTAACACAAGTGTGCAAAACTTCAAGGTTTAATTTACAACTTTTGTAGTTATTTACCCTTCGGAGGGCTGCTGCACCGCCTACTTTGGCTCTTCTTCCGCATCGTCCGGCTCTTCCGGGGCATATTGGCGAAAAACCGGCACAAGCATAACCGAGTTCAGCAGAGCTATAATTCCAGGGCCAAACAGCACAAACAGCGGCTCAAGCTGCTCCACCCACTCCAGATGCGACACGACGACCCACACCGGCGCAAGGTTGAGCGCCGTGACCGCCACCGCCACTGGCAGATGGCCCAGCGCAATGTACCGCGCGTTGTGAAAGGTCTGCCTCACCGTGCAGCGGAACCGTGCCATCACAGGGAACACGAAGCTTGCCACGGCGGCCCAGTGCGTCCGCCTGCTTTGCTGTTTCCTGCACCAGAGCGGCGCGCAGTGCTTCCAGACTCGCATATCCGTACAAATTTGCCAGGCCGTCGTCCAGAGCAGGCTGCCGCTGCTTCAAAACACGCCGTACCTTGCCCTGCACCTCCACTTCGCGGCCCGCCAGGCCGTGTGCCATCGATTCGGCAGGCAATACCGCACGGCAGTAAAACGCCTGCCCGGGGCACAGCCCCATTACCGCAGGCCGGTATAATCCGGCAGCAAAACATGGGGCAGCGCGCACGCCTGCACCAGAAAATGCGTCTCCCCTTCTGCCTGCACCGGCTTGCAACAGGCCCTTCCCGCCAGCCAGACGCCGCGGGCGCGGGCCTGCCGATCCGCCTCATAAAAAATTTCGTGCCGGGGCGGCACGGACCCGTCACAGGCCCTGAGCTCCGCCTCTAGCATACCGTCCCCGTTTAAGCTCCAACCCACCAGTTTCATTGTTCTTTTTGTCAAGCAGGCTTCCTGCCCGCGCTTTCCCTCCTGTCTATTTTCTTTGGGCTC
>CAZYAX010000056.1:0-8041 GCA_964646195.1 uncultured Faecalibacterium sp.
AGGTCGCGGATCAGCTGAAGGATCTGCGCCTGAATGGTCACGTCCAGCGCGGTGGTGGGCTCGTCACAGATCAGGATCTGCGGATGGCACGCCGCCGCAATGGCAATGACAACACGCTGGCGCATACCGCCGGAAAATTCGTGGGGATACTGGTTGTAGCGCCGTTCAGGGTCGGGGATACCGACCTTGCCCAGCATTTCGATGGCCGCTTTTTTGGCAGCCTCGCCCTTGAGGCCCTGATGGTGCTCGATGCTCTCCTGAATCTGCTTGCCGATCTTCTTCAGCGGGTTCAGGGAGGTCATCGGGTCCTGCATGACCATGGTGATCTTCTTGCCGCGGATCTGGAGCCAGTCTTTTTCCTTGAACTTTGCCATATCCTGGCCTTCGTACATGATGGAGCCGCCGGTGATCTTACCGTTGACGTCCAGCATGCCCACAAAGGTTTTGGTGAACACGGACTTGCCCGAGCCGGATTCGCCCACGATCGCCAGCGTTTCGCCCTCGTACAGATCCAGAGAGCATTTGCGGATCGCTTTCAGAGTACGGCCGCGCAGGCTGAACTGGATCTCCACATCCCTGGCAGAGATAATCGGTTTCTTTTCCATGCTTTATCTCTCCATTCTTTAAACGTGATTACGGGGGTCTGCTGCATCCGAGAACGCGTTGCCCATGACGTAGAACGAAATGGAAATAATGGACACGATCAGGGCAGGGAAGATCAGCAGATACGGATAATCGAGGAAGAACAGGCGCGCTTCACGCAGCAGAATGCCCAGGGTGGGCGTTTTGCTGTCCAGGCCAAGGCCCAGATAGGACAGGGTGGACTCCAGGGCGATGGTGCCCGGGATGGAAAGCGCTATGCGCAGGATGATGACCGAGATCATGTATGGCAGGATGTTCTTCGTCAGTACGCGCCACAGCGGGGTGCCGAGGCAGCGGGAGGCAAGGTTGTACTCGCGGTCACGGTACATGAACACCATGTTGCGCACACGGCGGGCCATGTTCAGCCAGTGGGTCGCAATCAGGGACACTGCCATGATGGTGAAGCTCTGGCCGATCAGCAGCGCGATCAGCAGCATGTAGATAATGGTGGGGATGTTGTAGATCAGGTTGTACAGCTCGGTGAAGAAGCGGTCCAGCTTGCGCACATAGCCCCACAGCAGGCCAATGATGATGCCGACAATGCTTTCGCCGGCGGCAACGATCAGGGCCAGACGGATGGAGATCTGCGCCGCATACCACACCTGGCACCAGTAGTCGCGGCCGACGTTATCGGTGCCGAACCAGTACTCAGAGTTGGGCAGGGTAAACTTGATCGAGGTATCCACCGTCAGGTTGGCATAATCGTACTTGCCGATCGCCAGTGCGATGAAGGAGAAGATGACTGTGGCAAGAAACAACACCATGCAGAATACGGCGCTCTTGCGCTTCAAAAAGTTCTGCACCACCGAACCCCAGTAGGAGTAGTTGGAATAACCGATCTTTTCCGCTTCCTCGGCGGAGTAGTCCACGAAGTAGAAAAGCTCGTCGGGCTTTTTGCCCTCAAAATCCGATGCTTTTGCCATCAGCGTGCATCCTCCTTTCCGGTAAGCGTAATGCGGGGGTCAACCAGCATCATCAGGACATCGCCCAGGAACACGCCTGCAATGCCCAGCGCCGCGTAGAAGATGACCAGTGCCTGCACGACGTTTGTGTCGTAGCGGTTGATGGCGTCGGTCAGCAGGGGGCCCATGCCGGGCACCGAGAAGAACCGTTCCACCAGCAGGGAGCCGGAGATGGTCTCCAGGAAGGCGGCCGGGATGTACTGCACCATGGGCACCATGGCGTTGCGCAGCACATGCCCCACCATGATCTCGCGGGTGTTCAAGCCCTTTACTTTGGCCAGCTTGATGTAATCGCGGGTCAGCTCATCCACCATGTAGCGGCGGGTCCACAGCGCATAGCCTGCAATGGACGCCAGCGACAGGCAGACGATGGGAAGCGTGCTGGACGGGCCGGGGTTGCGGGTGGAGTACAGCGCGGGCAGGCCCAGCACCTTGGAGCCGAACACCAGCACCAGCGAGTAGGAAACCAGCGGCGGCACCGCGTTGACAAACACCGTGTACACCGTGCCAATGTGGTCGATCAGATGCTCCTTAAAAACGGTCTGGAGGATGCCCATCGCCACGCCCAGCACCAGCGAGATGCACAGGGCGGTGACACCCATTTTCATGGAGATACCAAACTTGCTGCCGATGACCTTGACAACAGAAACACCGCTCTGAATTCTCCGCGAGGTACCAAAGTCCAGGCGGAGGATCTGCCCATAATAGCGAATGAGCTGCGTGCCGGGGCTGTCGAGAAGGCCGGCCGCCTGAAGCTGGGCGTTTTTCTGCTCCTCGGTAAACTTCATCAACTGATCTTCGGTGAAGTAATAGTCGGTGGGCAGCAAACGCATCAGCAGGAATACGATGGTAACGGCGAGAAGGATGGTGATAAGCGACTGGAGCAGCCGCTTAACTGTGTACTTCAGCATCAGGCGCCCTTTCCGGCTTCATACGCCTCTGCGAAGGCAGCAAAATCCTCCTTGGTGTAGATCTCGGTGGAAGTCTCCCAGTTGACGTATTTGTAGGTGGCGATACCGCACAGAGTGTTGATCTTGGAGTACAGGTTGACGTGCGTGAGCTGCAGGCCGACGTCGTAGCGGTAGGGGACGACCAGCGCATGCTCGATGAGGTAGGCCTCAGCCTGAGCAAACGCCTCGTAACGGGCATCGGTGTCGTCGTTGATGGCGTTGGCCTCGTTGTACAGGCGGGTGAACTCCTCGTACTCGGCTACCAGCTCCTCCTGGTAATCGGCCGGGTTTTCTGCAATATCCGCAATGTGGGAATAGGTGACGCTGTAGTAGGCGTTGTTGTCGTGCAGGATCTCCTGGCCCAGGAAGTTGGAGATGTCGGCGTAGTCGGCGCCCCAGCCGTTGGTGTACCAGCACAGCAGACGCGGGTCACGCAGCTCCTGGTTCATGGAGGAGACATACTCACGCCAGTCGTACTTGATGAAGTCGTCGCCCAGAAAGTCCTTGAAGATCTGCTGCTGGACCAAAACGCCCGCAGTAGAAGCGCCGGATTTTAGGTTATCGTACAGAGTGACCGGGAAGGTGACGCCGATGGCGGTCAGCTCCTCCATGGCCTCTTTCTTGAGCTGGGTGATATCCTTGAGGCGGCGGGGGCTCTGGCCGTCGGACTCAGGCAGGCCCAGCAGCTCGATGACGCGGTCGGTGTAATCGCGGCCGTCGGAGAAGGAGCACAGGCCCTTCATGGTATAGCAGTTGTTTTCCTGCTTCTCCGGGTAAAGCGGGTTGTTGCGGGTGAAGACCTGCCACAGATTCAGGCCGTACAAGATGCACTGACGGAACTTGGTGTTGGCAACGGCCTTGTTCCAATCCTCGTAGGGGGTGCCGTCCTCGTTGCGGACGTCAAAGGCGAAGTGGGCCTGATAGCTGTACTTCGCGGCCTGCGCCTCGACGACGTTGTTGTAGTACTCGTGGTTGGGATCGGCCAGAATGGTGGAAGAAGCAGACTCGCCCAGAGCGATCTCATCGATCTCGCCGGCAGTAAAGAGCTGATAGCCAACGATGGTATCATCAATGATACGGACGGTAACGGAGTTGAAGCGGGACTCCTTATCGGCATTGTAGTAGTTGGGGTTGGGGGTAAAGATCTTGCTGTTGCCCTGGATGTACTCCTCGACCAGGTAAGCGCCGTTGTACCACATGGTCTCGTTGGTCACGCCATAGAAGCCGTCCACGCCCAGCTCGTCGATCAGAGCCTGCGGGGTGGGGAACAGGCAGTTGCCGGAGGCGATGGTGTGGAAGAAGGGGCAGGGCACAAAGCAGGTATACACGACCGTGTAGTCATCGGGAGCGGCAATGCCAACGCCATAGTCCAGCATATCCTTATAGGTCAGGGCCTTGGCGGTCTCCTCGTCCAGATCGTTGGTGTAAGTGTTGTACTCCTTGGCGTTCAGGATGTAACCGCAGGGCATGGTGGTGTTGTTGTTCTGGTTCTTCTTCGCGTTCAGAACCCACTCCAGGCCAACCAGATAGTCCTCGGCGGTCATGTTGCACTTGACGTTGCCGTTGACGTCGCTCCAGGTAACGTCATCGCGCAGCTTAAAGGTCCACTCCGTGGCGTCGTCGTTCTGGCTCCACTCGGTGGCCACGTCGGGCACAAACTGGCCGTAGATATTGGTGGTGACCAGACCGGACACGCAGTTGCACAGCACGTTCAGGTCAGAACCGGACTGGCTGTACAGGATGTTCCAGCTTTCCAGCTCACGCAGGGCGGTCTCGTACATAACCAGGTCGGCGATGGGCTCGCCGCCGTTGGAGGGGACCGGAGCCGCTGCCTCGCCGGAAGAGACAGTGGCACTGCTGGAACTGGAACCACCGCAGGCTGCCAGCACGCCGGCAGCGCCCACGGCGCCCGCAGCCTTCAGAAAGGTGCGGCGATCGATCATGTGAGGCTCGTAATGGATGTTCATAGTGTGTAATCCTCCCTTATATTTGTTGTCGTGCTTGTGTCAGGCATACCAGTGCAAATAAACAAACCTAAACTATTCCCACTTTTCTGCAGCCGGAAGTGAATCTGTTCTGCCCGGAAAGACAAAAAGGCACAAACGACAGACCACTTTGTCTGTAATCTGCGCCCAACCACAGAATCCTTAACACAGTTTTATTTTACCATCATTCTTGAAAGCTGTCAATGCAATTAAGAACGTTTTTGATGAAAAAATAAAGGAAAATGGCCCGAAAAAACGAAAAAATTTTGCTTTAGCCTGATAAATTGGTGAATCATGGAGAAATTGGAACTGCGTGCGGCAGGCACAAAAGTGTGTTTGCTGTGAGGACAGCTATCTTTTTGCAGCGAAACGTGCTACAATACAGTTGCCGGCACAAAGTGGCCCAGAGCTGCAAATCGGACGCGCCGCGCGAGGGGATACACATGAAGAAAATCGCATCCATTTATAAAAAGTATATGCTCCGGCCCATTCTGTACAAGGCGGTCACCCGCGCTTCGGTGGCGGCGGTGCTGTGCCTTTTGTGGGACAGGTTCATCAGCGAGGGCTACTACACCCTGTGGGAGGGGCCGGGCCTCGTATGCGGGGTGGGCTTTTTGTGCTGGGCGTGGGGGTGCTACCTGCACCTGGACGGCATCACGGTGCGCGGCCTTCTGGCGGACCGCGCCAAGGAGCGCCAGGAAAAAAAGCAGCGCCACCCCACCCGCTCCATCGTGGACTTTGCGGACGAAAAGATCGTGGCCTTCGAGGAGCTGGAACCCGAGGAACGCACCTTTTGCAGCATGGCAGCCAGCCTTTTGCTGGGTGTGCCGCTGGTGATCGTGGGGGCAGTTGCCAGTGTGCTGTAAAGGAAAAACCGGCGGCGCGCCCGGCCGCGCCGCCGCGGCAAAAGGAGATACCCCGATGGAGCAAACGGCCGCAAAGCATATTTGCACCGGCATTCTGGCGCACGTCGATTCCGGCAAGACCACCTTGGCGGAGGCGCTGCTCTACCGCAGCGGGGCCATCCGCAGGCTGGGCCGGGTGGACCACCGGGATGCCTTTCTGGACACCGACGCATTGGAGCGTGCGCGCGGCATTACGATTTTTTCCAAGCAGGCGCTGCTGCATCTGGACGGCGCGGAGGTGACGCTGCTGGATACCCCCGGCCACGCCGACCTCTCGGCAGAGATGGAGCGCACCTTGCAGGTGCTGGATTATGCGGTGCTGGTGGTCAGCGGCACGGACGGCGTGCAGGGCCACACCGAAACGCTGTGGCGGCTGCTGCGGCGCTACCGCATCCCGGTATTCGTGTTTATCAACAAGATGGATCTGCCCGGCCCGGGCCGCGCCGCGCTGCTGGAACAGCTGGCGCAGCGGCTGGGCGAAGGCTTTGTGGATTTTGGCTTGCCGGACGCCGCCCGCGACGAGGCGCTGGCGTTGTGCGACGAGCGCCTGATGGAGCGCTATCTGGGCGGCGGCGCGCTGCCGGACGCGGACATCGTGACGGCGATCGCCCGGCGGCATGTGTTCCCGTGCTGGTTCGGTGCGGCGCTGCGGCTGGACGGCGTGGACGAATTGCTGGCCGGCCTGGCACGCTGGACGCGGCCCGCACCCGCCCACGAGGCTTTTGGGGCCAAGGTGTTCAAGGTCTCGCAGGACGAGCAGGGCGCGCGGCTGACCTGGCTGCGGGTGACGGGCGGCCAACTGAAGGTAAAAGCGCAGCTTTCCGGCAACGGCTGGGCCGAAAAGGCCGACCAGCTGCGGGTGTATTCCGGCGCAAAATATACGCTGGCGGAACAGCTCGGCCCCGGCGAGGTGTGCGCCGTGACCGGCCTTACAAAAGCCATGCCCGGCGAGGGGCTGGGTGCGGAGCGGGACAGCGGCGTGCCCGTGCTGGAGCCGGTGCTCAGCTACCGGGTGGAGCTGCCGGAGGGCGCCGACACCCACGCCGCGCTGGCGGCCCTGCGCCGTTTGGAGGAGCAGGAGCCGCAGCTGCATGTGGTGTGGGACGAGATGCTGGGCGAGATCCGCGTGCAGCTGATGGGCGAGGTGCAGCTGGAGGTGGTGCGCAGCCTGCTGGCGGAGCGCTACGGCCTGGACGTGGCCTTTGGGCAGGGTGGCATCCTGTACAAAGAGACCATTGCCGCGCCGGTGGAGGGCGTGGGCCACTACGAGCCGCTGCGCCACTACGCCGAGGTACATCTTAAATTGGAGCCCCTGCCGGCGGGCAGCGGGCTGGAATTTGCCGCCGACTGCCCGGACGAGATGCTGGAGCGCAGCTGGCAGCGTCTGGTGCTGACGCATCTGGCCGAAAAGCAGCATGTGGGCGTGTTGGCCGGCATGCCGCTGACCGATATGCGCATCACGCTGATCGCGGGGCGCGCGCACGCCAAGCACACCGAGGGCGGCGATTTCCGCCAGGCGACCTACCGCGCGGTGCGTCAGGGCCTGATGCTGGCCCAAAATGTATTATTGGAGCCGTGGTACACGTTTCGCATCGAGGTGCCGGCGGCCAACATCGGCCGGGCCATGGCGGACGTGCAGCGCATGGAGGGCAGCTTCGACCCGCCCACGCAGGACGGAGACACCGCCACGCTCACCGGCACGGCCCCGGTGGCCTGTATGCAGGGCTACCCGCAGGAGGTCACGGGCTACACCCACGGCCGGGGGCGCATCGCGCTGACGCCGGGCGGATACCGGCCCTGCCATAATACGGCCGGGGTGCTGGCGGCCATCGGGTACGAGTGCGAGCGGGATCTGGAAAATACGCCGGATTCGATCTTTTGCGCCCACGGCGCGGGGTTTGTGGTCAAATGGGACAAGGTGCGCGAGCATATGCATGTGGACAGCGGCTTTGGCCGGGTGCGCCGCCCGGACGAGGCGGCCGCCCAGCCTGCGGCACGGCGCGCGGCGGCCTACCGCGCCACGTTGGAGGAGGACGCCGAGCTCATGCGCATTTTTGAGCGCACCTACGGGCCCATCAAGCGGGACCCGCTGGCGGCGTTTCGGCCTGTAAAAAAGGAGCGGCCGGATTTTGACGCAATGCAATGGACGGTGCAGCCGGAGTATCTGCTGGTGGACGGCTACAACATCATCTTTGCGTGGGACGATCTGAGCGCTCTCGCCAAGGACAGCCTGGATGCGGCACGCAAAAAGCTGGCGGACATCCTGTGCAACTATCAGGGCTATAAACGGTGCCATGTGATCCTGGTGTTCGACGCATACAAGGTGCAGGGGAGCCGGGGTACCGTGGAGCCCTATCACAACATCCACATCGTCTACACCCGCGAGGCGGAAACGGCGGATATGTACATCGAGCGCGTGACCCACGAGATCGGCAAGGAGCGCCGCGTGCGCGTGGCCACCTCGGACGGCATGGAGCAGCTCATCATCCTGGGCCACGGCGCGCTGCGCGTCTCGGCCCGCGCCTTCCGCGAGGAGGTGGACGAGGTGGAGCGCGAAATTCGCCGGCTGGTGCAGGGAGAGGCGTAAAAACGAGTTT
>CAZYAX010000057.1:0-8025 GCA_964646195.1 uncultured Faecalibacterium sp.
AAAAAAATGCCCCGGCCATAGGGCAGGGGCACGGCCTACGAATGAAAAGCAGCATCGTGAAGGCAGGGTCATTCGCCGGGGTCGTCCTCGGTCAGCTTGTTGATGAGCAGCCCGTAGACCTCGCTGCCGCGCAGGATAAAGCGTTTTTTTACCAGCTCGGCGGTCATGCGGTCCGGCATGGCAAGCGTGATGGAAAAGACCTCCTCGTCCAGCCCCTGGATCGTGCAGTGGATGGTACAATGGCCGTCCGGCAGCTCGGTAATCTTAGCGCTGTACTCGGACTCCTTGCGGGTCCAGGTCCGGGCGCGCAGCGCGGCCGAAACGGCCCGCTCCCGCACGCTGCGGGGCAGGTCGTCCGCCAACTCGGCGGCCACCTTCACGCCCTTTTCGGTGATGGTGTAGGTGCTGCCCCCGCAGGTGACCAGCTTTTGCCGGAGGATATCGTCCAGGCAGGAACCGATCTCAAAGTAGTTCACCAGCGCCTCCTCCAGCAGGGCGCGCTCCAGCTCCTGCCGGGTGATGGGGCCGGCACACTTTACCAGATAGCACAGCAGCAGCCGGATCTCCGTGCTGTCCGTCAGGCCGCCGGGTTTTACCCCGGCGAGAAAAGCGTCGTTCTTTGCCATATTGCTCCACTTCCTCTCCAAAATAAACGGCCTGTCATAAGGAACCTCTGAATAAATCACGGCTGACGCCTTGGCACGCATTCCGGCAGCTGCGGTGCGCTTTTGCAGATACAGCCTTGTTGCATCAAAAGCGTGTTTTCTTTATTATAAGGCTTTTTGGGCGCGGTTACAAGAGGGCGCAGGAAAACTCGGTCTCGATCCGCTTGCGGCTCTCGGGCGTGGAATAGAGCCAGTGATCCAGGTGCCCCTCGGTGATGAAATACCGCAGATCGAACCGCAGGCTCTGGTTGAGGCTGTGGTTCACGATCACCAGCTTGATCTTCATTTTATCGGGGAGGATGTTTTTGATGTACACGCTCACGGCCTGGCCGGGGTGCAGATCCGGGCAGCTCTCGGCAAGGCCCGCCAGATTGGGCGCGATCTCGATGAAGGTTCCGTATTCCTCCACGCTGCGCACGATGCCCACCACCGTTTCGCCCACGCGGAAATTGGCGGCATTCTCGGCCCAGGTGCCCAGCAGCTCGCGGATGGTCAGCACAAAGCGTTCCTGCGGGTCGCGGCTCTTGATGGCGCACAGGATCTGCTGGCCCACCGTGACCCGGTCGGCAGGGGAGGAAATGCGGCTCACCGACATGCAGTCAATGGGCAGCAGCGCGCTGATGCCGCAGCCCACGTCGCAGAACGCGCCGAACGGCTCGATGTGAGTTACCACACAGGGCAGGATGTCGCCCGGCTGGAGCAGATCGAGGTATTCGGCCTTGCACATCCGCTGCGCCTGCGCGCGGGAGAGCAGGTAGTAGGGCTTGCCGTCGGCGCCGGTCTCCAGCGACTCGATCACAAAGCAGGTGGGCCGTCCCACCCGCGTGAGCACAGCGATATCCCGCACAGTGCCGGTCTCTGCGCCGTCTGCACACTGGGCAAAGGGCATCACGGCGCGCACGCCGTTCAGCTCAAAGCGCAGCTGCCGCTCGGTATCAAAGGCCAGCGCGGTACTTTGCAGTATCTCGTGGGAGGCTATGGCGGCGCGCAGCTGCTCGGCGGTAAGGCGGTCGGCATTGCGGTAATTTCCTTCTGTTCTGAACGCTTGCATCATGTTTCATTCCTCTTTCTCTCATATCATGGTGAATTTGTGCCAGACAGACCGGCCCAAAAGAGCGGTTCTGCCTGCCCCCGGCGGGGGATCCTTGCGGATTGATAAAACAATATGCGCCGATTGCGGCGAATATTTGCATTTTGCACGGGTTTGCATTATAATAACAACTGTATGCCCGGAGCATACGGGAGAGCCCGAACAATACGGGCAGAAAGGAGACTGCAATGGATATCGCAGTTGGAGATAGGATCGAAACCCGCAAAAAGCATCCCTGTGGGGCTTCCAGCTTTGAGGTGCTGCGCGTGGGGATGGATTTTCGCATCCGCTGCACCGGCTGCAGCCGCGAGGTGATGGTGCCGCGTGCGAAGATCGAAAAGAACATCAAAAAGGTAGTAAAGCCCGGCGCGGGGCAGCAGTAGCGCCTGCATCTTCCGCATTTTAGTATGTAGAGAGCAGGAGCACTATGTTTGAACAAATGAATGCCGTTTGCCGCCGTTTTGAGGAGCTGACCATGCGGCTGAACCAGCCGCAGACCGCAGCCGACCCAGCGCTGTTCCGGCGCCTGATGCAGGAGTACCACGAGGCACAGCCTGTGGTGGAGACCTACCGGGCCTGGCAGACTGCGCAGGACCATCTCCAGCAGGCAAAGGCGCTGCTGGAGGAGACCCCGGAACCGGACTTTAAATCCATGATACAACAGGAAATCCACGAAGAAAGTAAAAATATGGCAGAACTAGAAAATCAATTAAAGATTTTGCTTCTGCCAAAGGATGTGAACGACGGCAAGAACGTGATCGTGGAGATCCGCGGCGGCGCAGGCGGGGAGGAAGCCGCACTGTTTGCCCACAGCCTGTTCCGCATGTATTCCATGTATGCGCAGAGCCACGGCTGGGAGCTGGAGGTACTGAACCTGAACGAAACGGAATTGGGCGGCGTAAAGGAAATCATCTTTACAGTAAACGGCCGCGGCGCGTACAACCGTCTCAAGTATGAGAGCGGCGTGCATCGAGTGCAGCGCGTGCCGGAGACCGAGACCCAGGGCCGCATCCATACCTCCACGGCTACGGTGGCGGTGATGCCGCAGGCGGAGGAAGTGGATTTTCAGCTGGACATGAAGGACCTGCGCATTGACACCTTCCGTTCATCGGGGGCGGGCGGACAGCATATCAATAAAACGTCCAGCGCCATCCGCGTGACGCATATCCCCACCGGCATGGTGGTGGAGTGCCAAAACGAGCGCAGTCAGTTCCAAAACAAAGATAAGGCGCTGGAGATCCTGCGCAGCCGGCTGCTCGCCCGGAAACAGCAAGAGCAGCAGGACGCCATCAACGCCGACCGCCATGGGCAGGTGGGCACGGGCGACCGCAGCGAGAAGATCCGTACCTATAACTTCCCGCAGGATCGCTGCACCGACCACCGTATCGGGCTGACGATGCACAATCTTTCCAAGATCATGGACGGCGTGCTGGACGATGTGATCGATGCGCTGAGCGCCCGGGAACAGGCCGAAAAGCTGCAAAAACTGAACGAAAATGCTGTAAAGTGAAACCTCTTTACAGAATGAGGCAAAAAGAAAACAGACATGGAAACGATACTTTGCAAGGCGGATGAGGCGGGCATCGCCCGCGCCGCGGCGCTTTTGCAGCAGGGCGAGGTGTTTGCCCTGCCGACGGAGACGGTATACGGTATCGCCGCAGATGCGCGCAACGGCGCAGCGGTGGCCAAAATTTTCGAGGCCAAGGGCCGCCCGCAGGATAATCCGCTGATCGTACACATTGCGGATATAGGGATGCTCAAAGGGCTGGTGAGCGAATTTCCGGAGCGGGCCCAGCTGCTGGCGACGGCGTTCTGGCCGGGGCCGCTGACCATTATCATGCCCCGCGGGCCGGAGGTGGCGGACGAGTGCTGCGCCGGGCTGGATACAGTGGGCATCCGGATGCCCAGCCACCCTGTGGTGCAGCAGGTGATCCGGCGCAGCGGGTGTGCCTTTGCGGCCCCGTCGGCAAACCTTTCGGGCCGGCCCAGCCCGACCAATGCGCAGGACGTGCTGGCCGATATGAATGGCCGCCTGCCGCTGATTTTGGACGGCGGGCTCAGCGAGGTGGGCGTGGAATCCACGGTGGTCTCGGTCGTGGGTGAAAAGCCCATGCTGCTGCGCCCCGGCCGCATCACGCTGGAGGATCTGGAGCTGGCCCTCGGCGAGGAGGTGCTGCTCTCCGGTGCGATCCTGGAGCAACTGGCGGACGGTGAGGTGGCCTGCAGCCCGGGCATGAAATACAAGCACTATGCGCCCAAGGCGGAGATCACGATTTTGGACGGTGACTTTGCGCAGTTCAAAACGTATGTGCAGGCCCATGCGGATCAAAGCCCCAGCTGCCTATGCTTCGATGGTGAAACGGAGGCGCTGGGCGTGCCCTGCGTGGAATACGGGCCGGAGGGAGACGGCGCCGTGCAAGCAAGAAATATCTTCCGCTGCCTGCGCGCACTGGATGAGCAGGGCGACGCGGTTGTGTATGCCCGCTGCCCACAGAAGGACGGCGTGTCCATGGCGGTATATAACCGGTTGGTGCGCGCGGCAGCGTTCCGGGTGGTGAAGCTATGATCACGGTAGGGATAACGGGCCGCTCGGGCTGCGGCAAATCCACGGTTACTGCGCTGTTCCGCGAAAAGGGCGTGCCCTGCGTGGACGCCGACCAGATTTCGCGGGAGATCTTGCTGCCCGGCTCGCCGGTCCTGCCGGTTTTGGCCAAGCGCTTCGGCGCGGATATCCTTGCGCCGGGCAGCGGCGCGCTCAACCGCCGCCTGCTGGCCGACCGGGCATTCCAAACGCCTGAGGGCACGGCGGCGCTCACGGCCATCACCCACCCGGAGATCATCCGCCGGGTGCGGGCGGCCAGGGAGGAGGCCCGCGCGGTGGGCAGCAGGCTGTTTGCCATCGATGGGGCGGTGATCGTGGGTACGCCCTGCGAGACGGAATGCGACGCACTGATCGTCGTGACGGCGCCCTTCGCCACCAGCGTGGAGCGCATCGCGCGGCGCGACGGCATCGCGCCGGAGATGGCCGCGCGGCGGCTGAACGCCCAAACCCCGCAGGAAATTCTGGAGGCTAAGGCGGACTACCTGCTGCGCAACGAGGGCAGCATGGAAGCGTTGCGCAGTGCGGCACAGCAAGCGTATGAGGCGTTGCTGGCCCAAAGCTGTCAGAGGGAGGTGTGATGCGCAAGCCTTGAAACGAACGATCAAAGCGGCGGCCTTTTTTCTGGCGGTGGCGCTGGTGCTTGCCTTTGCGGGCGGCCTGGGCCAAAAGGCCAGGGAGTGGAGCTATCCGCGCAAATATGCCGGTCCCGTGGAGGAATGGGCGGAGGTCTACGGCCTCGACCCGCTTTTGGTGTATGCGTTCATCCGCACCGAAAGCGGCTTTTCGCCGAGGGCAGAATCCGCCGTGGGGGCCCGTGGCCTGATGCAGATCACGGAGGAGACCTTCCTGTGGCTGAAAAGCAAAATAGCCCCGGAAGAGGCGCTGACCTTTGAGGATCTCTACGATCCGGCGATCAACATCCGCTTCGGGACCTATTATGTGCGCTGCTGTCTGGACCGGTATGGCGGCGACATCCCCACAGCGGCGGCAGCGTACCACAGCGGCTGGGGCACGGTGGATTCCCTGTGCTCCAGGGCGGAATACTCGGACGACGGATGCGTGCTGACCGAATTTCCGTATGCGCAGATGAGCCATTATGTGGACAAAATAGCGAGGTGCTACAAGAGGTATCAAGAGCTTTACGGCTCAAATTATAGGTGAGGTGTAAGAGTAAAAAATGCAGGAAATGACCAAGATGCAGGAAAAAGCAAAGGAATTGTTTTATGAACCAACGTACACAGGGGGCAGTCAGGCCGAAGTGCGGCGGGCGGCGGACGAGTTTGGCGAGGGATACAAGACCTTTTTGAACGCGGGCAAGACCGAGCGCGAGGTGGCGGCAGAGTGCGAGCAGATGCTGGTGGAGGCAGGATATCAGAGGTTTGACAGCGGCAAACGGTATGCGCCGGGCGATAAGGTTTACTTCATCCACCGGCATAAGGCGGTGGTCTGCTCCACCATCGGCACCCGCAGCCTGGAGGACGGCTTCCACCTGGTGATTGCCCACATCGACTCGCCCCGGCTGGATCTGAAGCCGAACCCGCTGTACGAAAAGGCGCATTTCAGCCTGCTCAAGACCCATTATTACGGCGGACTGCGCAAGTACCAGTGGACGGCGCTGCCGCTGTCCATCCACGGCGTGTTTTTCCGGGCGGACGGCTCCAGCATCACGGTGCGCGTGGGCGAGGAGGAAGGCGACCCGGTGTTCTGCATCACCGACCTGCTGCCGCATTTTGGCGCGGAGCAGAACGAGCGCAAGCTGAAGGACGGCGTGCGCGGCGAGGAGCTGAACGTGCTGATCGGCAGCGATGCGGTGGAGGACGAGGCGGTGAAGCAGAGCGTAAAGCTGAACACCCTGCTGTTGCTGAATGAAAAGTACGGCATCACGGAAAAGGATTTTGTGCGCGCCGAGATCGAGCTGGTTCCCGCCCAGAAGGCGCGGGATATCGGCTTTGACCGTTCCATGATCGGCGGCTATGGCCAGGATGACCGTGTAAACGCGTATGCAGCCTTCCGGGCAGAGCTGGCAGCCAAGGCTCCGGCCTACACCACCGTGTGCGTGCTGGTGGATAAGGAGGAGATCGGCAGCGACGGCGTGACCGGAATGCAGAGCCTGTACACCTTTAACTATATGCGGCAGCTGTGCCGCTGCCAGGGCGCGGACGAGCTGCGCGCTTTCCGCAACAGCAAGTGCCTGTCGGCAGATGTCAGCGCAGCGTATGACCCCACCTGGAGCAGCGTATTTGAGCCGCAGAACGGTACATATGCAGGCCGCGGCGTGGCGCTGATCAAGTACACCGGCAGTCAGGGCAAGAGCAGCGCCAGCGACGCTTCGGCCGAGCTGGTGGCCTATGTGACCGGCCTGCTGGACAAGGCCGGCGTAGCCTGGCAGATCGGTGAACTGGGAGCCGTGGATGCCGGCGGCGGTGGAACCGTGGCAAAATATGTGGCCCGCCATGATATCGAGACGCTGGATGTGGGAGTACCGGTGCTTTCGATGCACTCGCCCTACGAGATCTCCAGCAAGGTGGACCTGTATATGGCATACCGCGCGTTTCAGGCGTTCTACCAGACGGAAGAATGAAAAAAAGAGGGAGCCTCTGCTCCGATCCGGAATGCGCGCCAGCGCGGCAGCCGTGATGGAGGCAGAGGCTCCCGGCAGCTCCGGGGCAGCGGAGGGCTTTTTCTTCGCTGCCGCGGGGCTTTTTTGCGGGGCAAGGGTCCCCGGCTTCAGGAATCGTACAGGTCGTCTACGGTGCAGAAGGTATAGCCCTGCTCCCGGAACCAGGCGATGATGTCCGGCAGGGCTTCCGCTGTGGTGCCGGTGGTGGCGGAGTCGTGCATCAGTACGATACAGGTCTTTTGATCGTTCACTTCATGTACGACGTTCTGGTAGACCTTGGAGGAGCTGAGGTGGCCGCCTACAGCGTCCTCGGCGCAGACGTTCCAATCCACCCAGTGGTAGCCGCGCTCCTCGGCCTGGGCCTTCAGCTCGGACATAACGCTTTTGCCGCCGTATTTGCGGCTCACGGTGTTGGTGCTGCCGCCGGGGAAGCGCAGGCAGCGTATGCCGCTTACATCCACATAAGGCGAAATGCGCTCGCAGAGCAGCTCGATATCCTTCCAAAAGGCCTCGGTACTCTGGTAGATCTCGCTGTACTCGTGGGTGGCGGAGTGCAGGGCAATCTGATGGCCCTCGCTGCACGCGCGCTGGATCAGCGGCAGATAATCGTTGTTGTAGCCGGTGGCCACAACAAAAAAGGTGGCGGGTACCTTTTCGGCAGCCAAGGTGTCCAGCACGGCTTTGGTGGTCTTGCTGGGGCCGTCGTCAAAGGTGAGGCACACCCGCAGCTCCGGCACAGGCGTGCTTTCCGGCGCGGCGGAACTCTGCGGCACAGGGGAGGCCACAGGCGACGCCGCGCCAGGCAGCGTGGAGAGGAAAGAGGTGTCCGGGGCGGTGGTAAGGTCGGCAGTCCGGCAGCCAATGATGACGTGGGCCGTCATCCACATACCGGCCCCGAAACCCACAGCGGCGCTGGCCAGCGCGAGAACCGCATGGCGGCAGATGGCCGCCGTGCGCGGGGAAACAGAAAACGACATAGAAAAACCTCCTTGAAAGTGTCTTTGCTAAAAAATATGAGCAAGGAAAAATTCTATGAAAAATCCAGAAA
>CAZYAX010000058.1:0-7887 GCA_964646195.1 uncultured Faecalibacterium sp.
TGCGGAGAGAGATGCCGGAGGCGGAGGTTTTGGTGACGGAGGAGAACAGGGACCCATATATTTACTGATTTGAAGCAAGAACTGATATATAAGAGACAAATGCGAAGAAAATGCCTTGAAACTAAACAGAAGTGCAAAGAAGGGACAGCGCTTTTCTTAAAACAGAGGCTCTTATAGAGGGTGCATAGAGAAAATCTGTGTAAAGTGTTTGTTGTTAATATAAGGGACGATTATGAATACATCATTTGACCCACAGCGAATGAATGGATATAAAAGTAAATCGCAGATTGCACGGGTTTTGACAGAGGCTTGGACAGAGGCAAATATGTATTGCCCTGTATGTGGCTGGCCAACTATCGCTAAATTCCCAAACAATAGGAAGGTTGCAGACTTTTATTGTCCTAATTGTAAAAATGAATTTGAACAAAAAAGCAAAAATGGAGTATTTGGGGCTAAAATTGCGGATGGAGCATATAACACGTTCATTCAAAGAATCAGCGGCAATAATAATCCGGATTTCTTTATGATGAGTTATTCACTTGAAAAAATGAAAGTGGAGAGCATGTATTTTGTCCCTAAATATTTTTTTATGCCTGAAGTGATTGAAAAAAGAAAACCTTTGGCGGAAGGGGCACAAAGAGCAGGATGGGTCGGATGCAATATCTTGTTCGACAAGATTCCAATTCAGGGAAGAATTCCAGTAATTCAGGATGGGGCCTTCCTTAACAAAAGGAACGTTTTAGAGCAGGTTGAGCGGGCACAAAAAATAAGGATAGATGATATTACAGCACGAGGTTGGCTGATGGATATATTGCAGTGTATCAATTCAATAAAGGATGATATATTTACACTGAATATGGTATATGCTTTTGAAAGAGAGCTGGAAATAAAGCACCCGAACAATAAAAATATACGGGCAAAAATCAGGCAGCAGCTTCAACAATTGCGTAATCGGGGCGTAATATCTTTTTTGGGAAATGGAATTTACCAAAAGAATAAATAGTTGAAATTTGGAGAAAAGACATATCTCAATAAAAATTTAACTTGCATGAGTCTATAGGATGTGGATTTTATCTGGCAGACGAATTGATATAATGAGGTGATACCATGGCACTGGATGCCGCAACATTGTCGCTGGCGGTGGACGAGCTGAGAGGGAAGCTGTTGGACGCGAAGATCGCGAAGATATTTGAACCGACGCGGGACGAGCTGGTCATCACGCTGCGCACCCGCACCGAGACGTTCAGCCTGCTGCTGTCGGCGCGCAGCGGTTCGGCGCGGGTATGCTTTACGCAGGAAACCTTCGAAAATCCCGAAACGCCTCCCTCCTTCTGCATGCTGATGCGCAAGCATCTCACCGGTGGGCGGGTGCTGGACGTGCGCCGGGAGGAGGGGGACCGCATCGTTTACTTCGACTTCCAGTGTACCAACGAGATGGGCGACCTGGTCAAGAACACGCTCTGCGCCGAGCTGATGGGCCGCTACTCCAACCTGGTGCTGGTACGGGACGGCCGCATCATCGACGCGCTCAAGCGCGTGGACTTTGAGGACAGCGACGTGCGCCAGCTTTTGCCGGGCCTGCCGTATGCGGTGCCGCCGAAGCCCGCGCGGCCGGACTTTTTGGCCGTGAGCGCCGCATCCATCGTGGCGGCGGCCTGCCAGAGGGATCTGCCTGTGGCCGACGCGCTGAACAAGACTGTGGCCGGCGTGGGCCCGGTGGTGTGCCGCGAAGCGGCCTGGCGTGCCTTTGGCGGGGAGCATCTGCCTGCCAACGAACTGGACGGCGCGCAGAGCGTCCGGCTTATGGCGGCCATTGAGGAGCTCAAGGCGGAGCACGCGGCGGGCGGCTGTCCGGTCAGCGTGCAGACGCCGGAGGGCCGGCCGGTGGAGTTCACCTTTTTCCGGCCGCAGCAGTACGGCGATGGCTATATTGTTAAAGAGTGGCCTTCCTTCAATGCAATGCTGGAGGGATACTACTCCGAAAAGGACCGGGCCGAGCGCCTGCGCACCAAGAGCAAGGAGCTGCACAAGGCAGTGCATAATATGTACGAGCGCGCAGTGCGCAAGCAGGCCGCCCGCAAGGAGGAGCTGGCCGCCAGTTCCAAAAGCGAAAAGCTGAGGCTATACGGCGAGCTGCTGTCGGCTAACCTGTACTTGGCCCAGAAGGGCATGAAGAGCATTACGGTGCCCAACTGGTACGACGAGGGCCGGGAGGTGACCATTCCGCTGGATGTGCGCTTTACGCCCAGCCAGAATGCGCAGAACTTCTTTAAAAACTACAAGAAAAAGCAGACTGCAGCGCGGATGCTGGTGGGGCTGCTGGACGAGGGCGAAAAGGAGATCGCCTACCTCGAGACCGTGCTCTATGAGGTGGAGACTGCCTCCGGCGAGGCAGCGCTCAACGAGATCCGCGCCGAGCTCAAGAGCCAGGGCTACCTGAAATACTACAAGCAGCGCGACAAGCGGCAGAAGCCCGCTGACTACCTGCGCTATACCTCCTCGGACGGCTTCGCCATTCTGGTGGGCCGCAACAACGCCCAGAACGACCGCCTTACCCTGCATCTGGCCCGCGGCAAGGACCTTTGGTTCCATACCAAGAACGCGCCGGGCAGCCATACGGTGGTGATGAGCGAAGGACGGGACATCCCTGACCGCACCCGCGAGGAGGCCGCCCAGCTGGCGGTGCTGCACTCCAGCGCCTACAAGGCCGGCATGGCTGCCAAGGTGGCCGTGGATACCACCGAGGTGCGCAACATCTGGAAGGCCAACGGCGCGAAGCCCGGCATGGTGCTGTACGAGGTGTATACCACCGTGTACGTCACCCCGGAGGAGGGGCTGGAGCAGCGCTTGGCCACAAAGAAAAAATAAGCAATCGCGCCACACAATGGAATAAACGGCTCTTAGGCCGGGTATACTGGGGGCGGAAAGACGCATGGGGAGCAGCTTTCCGCCCTTTTATGCCTTTCATTGGCGGACAAAAGTATGCCTTTTGGGTAAAACCGGGAAAAAATAAAGGAAAATTCGATTTTTTTGCTAAAAAGCCCTTGCATATTTTGCGCAGATGTGATAGAATACTTTTCGGCTGCAAAGGGCTTGTGCGATACAAGTCGTGCAGGCCACGATATGCGTTGATGCGGGAGGTTGCTGCCCGGCAATAGCCGAGGCGGGTTATTTCCGCGGAGTATGTCCGATCTTAGAACCGGGCGAAAAAATTACTGACAGCGATGGGATATGTTCCCGCGCAAAGGTGAGGGCCAAGTTACTCGGCCCGTGCCGGCGTGCGCGAACCAATGTCCGGGTTGGATTTGCTAAAGTGATTTCCGGGAGAACTGCGAGGCGGTTCACCGGCTTTTCTAATGCGAAATCACCGAACACCCGGAGCTGTGTAAAGCAATTTATCGGCTCGCCTAGGGCAACAAAACTATTCAGGAGGCGTAAGCAATGGCAGTCAAAGAGAAAATCAGAATCCGTTTGCAGAGCTACGATGCTCAGCTGATCGATGCCGCGGCAGCGAAGATCGTGGAGACCGCAAAGCACACCGGTGCGCGCGTGTCCGGCCCGATCCCCCTGCCCACCGACAAGGAGATCATCACGATCCTCCGCGCTACCCATAAGTATAAGGATAGCCGCGAGCAGTTCGAGAACCGTACCCACAAGCGCCTGATCGACATTCTCAAGCCGTCCAATAAGACGGTCGAGGCTCTGATGAGCCTTCAGCTCCCCGCTGGCGTGGACATCGAGATCAAGCTGTAAAGCGCTTTACATGGCGGCCGGCGCGGCGCTCCGTGTCAGGCAAAGCGGCCGGCCTGCAGCAAAGCAGCAATACAGAAGATTTGGATGCCCTCGTTTCCCGAGGGGTCATGTTGGCGGTGACGTGCGCCGCCAACCAATAACCTTTACAGGAGGATTTACAAAATGGTTAAAGGAATTATCGGCAAAAAAGTCGGTATGACCCAGCTGTTCGACGAGAACGGCAAGGTTATCCCCGTAACCGTCATCGAGGCTGGTCCCTGCACTGTCGTGCAGAAGAAGACCGTTGAGAGCGACGGCTACCAGGCTGTCCAGTTGGGCTTCGGCGAGGTTTCCGCCAAGAAGGTCAACAAGGCAGCGGCAGGCCACTTCAAGAAGGCGAACGTCGCCCCCAAGAAGACCCTGCGCGAGTTCCGCCTGGACGACATCTCCGGGCTGAACGTCGGCGACGTGCTGAAGGCTGACGTCTTCGCCGCCGGCGACAAGGTGGACGTGGTTGGCATTTCCAAGGGCAAGGGCTACCAGGGCGTTATCAAGCGCTACGGTCTGCACCGCCTGCGCGAGAGCCACGGCACCGGCCCTGTGGCGCGTCATGCGGGTTCTAATGGTCCTGTTTCCGACCCGTCCCGCGTGTACCCTGGCAAGCGCCTGCCCGGCCACATGGGCTTTGTGCGCGTCACCGTGCAGAACCTGACGGTCGTCAAGGTTGACACCGAAAATAATCTGATCGCTGTCAAGGGTGCGGTCCCCGGTTCCAAGGGCACCATCATCACCATCGCCGACAGCGTGAAGGCGTAAGGAGGAAAGCTACAATGGCAAAATTTGACGTAGTCGATATGAACGGCAAAAAGGTCAGCGAGATCGAGCTTTCCGACGCTGTGTTCGGCATCACCCCGAACGAGAAGGCTGTCCACATTGCTGTCGTGAATTTCCTGGCCAACCAGCGCCAGGGCACGCAGAACACCAAGATCCGCAAGGAAGTTTCCGGCGGCGGCAAGAAGCCCTGGCGTCAGAAGGGCACCGGCCATGCCCGCCAGGGTTCCATCCGCGCTCCGCAGTGGACCCACGGCGGCGTTTCCCTCGGCCCCAAGCCCCGCAGCTACAACTACCACATCAACAACAAGGTCAAGCGTCTGGCTCTGCTGAGCGTGCTCAGCGACAAGGCTGTGAACGGCAACATGGTCGTGGTTGACAAGCTGGCCGTTGAGGAGTACAAGACCAAGACGGTCGTCGCCATGCTGAACGCAGTGGGCGCCGGCAAGAAGAACCTGCTGGTGAACGAAGCTGTGGATGCAAAGCTCGTGAAGAGCGCTGCAAACATCCCCGGCGTCAAGACCACCTTCGCAGGCAGTGTGAACACCTACGATGTGCTGAACGCCGACAAGCTGATCATCAGCGAGGGCGCAGCGAAGAAGCTTGAGGAGGTTCTGGGCTAATGAAAACCGCACAAGACATCATCCTGAAGCCTGTCATTACCGAGAACTCCATGGCCGGCATCGCCGACAAGAAGTACACCTTCAAGGTCGCTACCGACGCCACCAAGATCGAGATCGCACAGGCTGTCGAGACCCTGTTCCCCGGCACCAAGGTGGAAAAGGTCAACACCATCTCCGTCCGCGGCCGTTACCGCCGCCAGGGGATGCACGCAGGCTACACCGCCGCGTCCAAGAAAGCGATCGTGACCCTGACGAAGGACTCCAAGGAGATCGAGTTCTTCAACAGCATGGTCTGATCGGACCCGCCGAGGGTCCTTCTATGGGGATATGACCCCGATAATAATTCATAAGATATCAAAGGAGAAAATAGCAATGGCTATTAAAAAGTACAACCCGACGACCCCTGGCCGCCGCGGCATGACCGTGACGGACTACAGCGTCCTGTCCAAGGTCAAGCCGGAGCGCAGCCTGCTGGAGCCCATGAAGAAGCACAGCGGCCGCAACAACACCGGCCGCATCACCGTCCGCCATCAGGGCGGCGGCAACCGCACCAAGTACCGTGTGATCGACTTCAAGCGTCACAAGACCGATATGCCCGCTACCGTCAAGACCATCGAGTATGATCCCAACCGCAGCGCATTCATCAGCCTGATCGAGTACGAGGACGGCGTAAAGAGCTACATCGTCTGCCCCGAAGGCATGAAGGTGGGCGATGTGGTGATCAGCAGCGCAAGCGCTGACATCAAGCCCGGCAACTGCCTGCCCTTCGAGAACATCCCCGTAGGTACCATCATCCACAACATCGAGCTGTACCCCGGCCACGGCGCCCAGCTGGTGCGCTCCGCCGGCAACATGGCGCAGCTGATGGCCAAGGAGAACGGCTACGCCCTGATCCGCCTGCCCTCTGGAGAGATGCGCAACGTGCCCATGAACTGCACCGCAGTCATCGGCCAGGTTTCCAACATCGACCACGAGAACGTCAACCTGGGCAAGGCCGGCCGCAAGCGCCACATGGGCGTGCGCCCGGGCAGCCGCGGTTCTGTGATGAACCCCAACGACCACCCCCACGGCGGCGGCGAAGGCCGCGCTCCCATCGGCCACAACGGGCCTATGACCCCCTGGGGCAAGCCTGCTCTGGGCCTCAAGACCCGCAAGCACAACAAGCGCTCCGATAAGCTCATCGTGAAGCGTGCAAATCAGAAGTAAGAGAGGAGTTTCAGACAATGGGTAGAAGTATTAAGAAAGGACCTTTCGTCCAGGCTGCTCTTATGAAGCACGTTGAAGCGATGAACGCTTCCGGCAAAAAGCAGGTCATCAAGACCTGGAGCCGTGCCTCCACGATCTTCCCGGAGTTCGTCGGCCACACCTTCGCCGTCCACGACGGCCGCAAGCATGTGCCCGTATACGTCACCGAGGATATGGTCGGTCACAAGCTGGGTGAGTTCGTGCCCACCCGTACTTTCAGGGGCCACACCAGTGGTTCTACGAAATAAGTGAAGGAGGAACACAAACATGGAAGCTCGGGCAATTCTTCGTTATGCCCGCATCAGTCCTCGGAAGGTCTCGATTGTTATGGATCTGATCCGCAACAAGCCTCTGGACGAAGCGCTGGCAATCCTGCAGTACACCCCGAAGGCCGCTTGTGAGCCTCTTCTGAAGCTGGTCAAGTCGGCAGCCGCGAATGCGGAAAACAACTTCAACATGGACAAGAACAACCTCTACGTCGCCGAGTGCTACGTTTGCCCCGGCCCGACGCTGAAGCGTATGATGCCCCGTGCGCAGGGCCGCGGCTACCGCATCCTGAAGCGTACCAGCCACATGACCGTTGTTCTGAAAGAGAAAGAGTAAGGAGGTAAACAAATGGGCCAGAAAGTTAATCCGCACGGACTTCGTGTCGGTGTTATTAAGGACTGGGACAGCCGCTGGTTTGCTTCCAAGAAAGACTTCAGCGATAACCTGGTGGAGGATCACAAGATCCGCACTGAGCTGAAGGCTCTGCTCAAGGACGCAGGCGTCCCCAAGATCGAGATCGAGCGCACGGTGGATTCCGCCACCTCCGCTCCGCGCGTGACCGTGAGCATCTACTGCGCAAAGCCCGGTATGGTCATCGGCAAGGGCGGCGAGGAGCGCATCGCTCTCCAGAACAAGCTGAGCAAGGAATATGGCAAGACCATCGTGGTCAACGTCATCGAGATCAAGAGCGCCGCTACCAATGCGCAGCTGGTCGCCGAGGACATCGCCCGCCAGCTGGAGAACCGCGTGACCTTCCGCCGCGCGATGAAGCAGTGCATGCGCAACGCCATGAGCCCGCGTGACCGCAGCACCGTGCCCGCCAAGGGCATCAAGGCGATGTGCTCCGGCCGTCTGGGCGGCGCGGACATCGCCCGCACCGAGAGCTACCACGAGGGCACCATCCCCCTGCAGACCCTGCGTGCCGACATTGACTACGGCTTTGCCGAGGCTGCCACCACCTATGGCCGCGTTGGCGTCAAGGTCTGGGTGTACAAGGGCGAGGTGCTCAAGAGCGCAAAGAATTCCGCTAAAAAGGAAGGAGGCAACAAGTAATGTTACTGCCGAAGCGTGTTAAATACCGCCGTGTACAGCGCGGCCGCATGACCGGCAAGGCCACCCGCGGCAATGTTGTATGCCAGGGCCAGTACGGCCTTGTTGCCCTCGAGCCGGCGTGGATCTCTTCCACTCA
>CAZYAX010000059.1:0-7866 GCA_964646195.1 uncultured Faecalibacterium sp.
TTTTTCAAGTTTCTTGACAGAGCAGAAAAATACCCCCCGATGCGGCCTGCATTGCTGCATCAGGGGATGTCTGCCTGTCCTGCTTTCGACGGGATTATTTACAGGGAGGGGCGCTTTCCGAAGCGGTTTTCGCCCCCGTCACACAGCATCCGCTCACGGGCAACGATCCGTTCGCACCGGCGCTTAATCCTCCCCGCCGCTGTCCTCCTCATCCTCCCAGGGGAACAGCGGCTTGCCGCAGCTGGCGCACTGGAGCTTGGCCTCTCCCATCACGTCCTCCACGTCCACCACGTTCACCGCCCCGCAGTTGGGGCAGTTATACTCGTATTTTCCGCCTGCGGACTTGTCCTCGTCCTCTCCGCCGTCCTCTTCCTCCAGCTCAATGCCGAAGGATTTGCCGCAGCTGGGGCAGAAGGCCTCCCTCTCCTCCAGGTCGGCCTCGGAGACGTAGACCGTCTTGCCGCAGTTGGGGCAGTCCACCTCGTAGCTGGCTTCGCCGTCGTCCCCGCTGCCGCCGTCCTCCTCGTCCTGGCCGTCCAGCAACACTCTTTCGAGGAAGCCGTCCAGATCGTCCAGGTCCTCGTTCAGATCCTCCACATCGTCCCGGAGGTCGTCAATGGTGTTGGCCATCAGCTGCATCAGCTCGCTCATCGCGCAGAGGATCTTGCCCTCCTTGGTCTCCCTGTCAATGTCCAGGCCCTCGATCAGACCCTTGATATACCCGGCTTTTTCCGAAAGGTTCATGGCGCTTCGCTCTCCTTATCCTGTACGTTTTTACAAAAAAGGCCGGGCTGGCAGCAGTCCGCCGGCCCGGTCCTGGTTGCCCAAAAATCAGACGCGCTCCATATACTCGCCCGTGCGGGTGTCGATGCGGATCACGTCGCCCTCGTTGATGAACAGGGGCACGCGCAGCTCCGCGCCGGTCTCCACGGTGGCGGGCTTGAGGGTGTTGGTGGCGGTGTTGCCGCGCACACCCGGCTCGGTGACGGTGACCGTCAGCTCAATGAAGTTGGGGATCTCAACGCTGAACACCTTGCCCTTGTAAGAAAGCAGCTTGCAGATCTCGTTCTCCTTGCAGAACTTGAAGTTCTCCGGCACATCGCTGGCATTGACGGGGATATCGTCATAGGTCTCATTGTCCATAAAATGGTACAGATCGCCGTCCGCATAGCTGTAAGTGACCTCCTTGCGCTCAATGAACGCCTGGGGGAACTTAGCGGTGGGGTTGTAGCTGGTCTCAACCACCGAGCCAGTGATCACGTTCTTGGTCTTGGTGCGGACAAATGCGGCGCCCTTGCCGGGCTTGACATGCTGGAACTCAACGACCTGAAGGACCTGGCCGTCCTGCTCAAAGGTCACGCCATTGCGAAATTCGCCTGCTGAAATCATAAGGAATTCCTCCATCAATTTAATCTCTCATGCTTACGCATATCTAAGTGTATTTTACCCGAACAGCCCCTGTTTGGCAAGGGGTTTCGGATAAAAAATAGAACAAAAACACAGGGATGGAACTTTTTCTCCCTTTTCAGCCCATCGCCTGCCGGTACATCGCCCGCATGGCCAGCGCGTCCTCGGCCTGGGTGCCGGCGCTCTCGCAGATGACCACCGGCGCAAGGCCCCGCCCGGCCAGCAGCTCCATCAAAGGCTGCGGCTCCGGGCCAAACTGCGTCTCTGCAAAGGTCCAGTGGCGCTTTTCCCCGCCGGCCGAGTATTCGATGCGGGAGAAGTGGACGTGGAACTGCCGCGCCCGCTCATCTCCCAGCGCCTCGCCCATGCGGTCGAGGATGGCGGCGTACTCCGCCCGGCCCTTGATGCCGCCCAGCGTGCGGGCGTTCAGGTGCCCAAAGTCGATGCAGGGCGTGATGCGTTCGTCCACCTGGCACAGCGTCAGCACCTCGTCCAACGTGCCCAGCTGGCCGATCTTGCCCATGGTCTCGGGGCACAGGGTCATATCCCCAAAGCCGGCCTCGTCTACAGCCTCCACGGCGCGGCGCATGGTATCCAGCGCCTTTTCCAGCGCAGCCTCCCGGCTCTGCTTGCCGCAGCTGCCGGAGTGGAAGATCACACGCCGGCCGCCCAGCGCGCGGCACACCGCACAGCTTTGCAGCAGATACCGGATGCTGTTGAGGCGCTTTTCCTCCTCCATGCTGGACATGCTGATGTAATACGGCGCGTGGACGCTGAACAGGATATCCCGCTCCCGGGCCATTTTGCCCATCTCCACGGCCTTTTCCAGCCCCAGGCGGACGCCCCGTCCGCACTGGTATTCAAAGGCATCCAGCCCCATTTTTGCGGTGTATTCGGGGATATCCAGGCTGGATCTATACCCCATGGCGGCGAAGCTGTCGCTCTCGCCCGCCGTGCCAAACCGGATATGCGGCTCTTTTTCTCCGTTCACAGCAGCTTGCCTCCTTTGTCGTAGTATTCCTGCCAGTGACGGCGCTCAAAGCGGCGCTTGATGCGTACCTGCACGCCTCGGTCACCGCCGCGGGGCACCACCATAAAGGCCGGGATGCCGTACAGCGCCGCGGCCATGCGGTCGGCGTAGAGCTGATCTCCCACCATGGCCATCCGGCTCTTGGGCACACCCAGACGGCGGCGTGCCACCCGCAGCCCCAGCGTGAGGGGCTTGGCCGCCCAGCACACATACAAAAGGCCCAGCTTTTCGGCAAAGGGCTTCACCCGCTTAGGCGTGCCGTTGGAGACGATGGTCATGCGCACGCCCGCCTGCTTCATCGTCTCCAGCCAGACGGCCACCTGGGCCGGGAGCACCTGGCTGCCGTCATCGGTGAGGGTATTGTCGATATCCAGCACCAGCGCCGTGACGCCCTTTTGCGCCAGGAACTCCGGCGTGATGCGGGTGATATCTTTAAAAACGTATTCCGGTGTGATGAGCATGCGGCTTCTCCTGTCCGTAAACAAAAATGGGAGAACCCGTCCGGATTCTCCCACATGGCGTTAGCAACGTGAATGATCTTAGGCAACTTCAACGGTTCAACTTACTTGAACTTGCGCTTGCGGGCTGCTTCAGACTTCTTCTTGCGGCGAACAGAAGGCTTCTCGTAGGCTTCGCGCTTACGAACCTCTGCGAGCACGCCGCTGCGAGCAGTGCTGCGCTTAAAGCGACGCAGTGCGCTTTCCAGCGACTCGCCCTCTTTAACACGAATTTCCGACATCTTATTCCCTCCCTTGGACCGTGAGGCAGGAATTTCGTTGTTACATGGTAACTAACGGTAACCAGTATAGCGCATTTTGCGATATTCGTCAACCGTTTTCACAAGATTTTCCGGGGATATTTTTTGAAAAAGCATGAACCATCTGTTCTGTTCTGCGGCTTTTCAGCCCTTGGCTGCCAGGTTTACCAGACGGCCCTTGACGTAAATCTCCTTCACGACCGTCTTGCCTGCAAGGGCTGCGGCCACAGCCGGATCGGCCTTGGCGGCGGCGATGGCGTCCGCAGCGGCGATACCGGCGGCCACCTGGAGGCGCGCCTTCACCTTGCCGTTCACCTGCACCGCGATCTCCACGGTGGCCTCCACGCACTTGGCCTCCTCGTACACGGGCCAGGGCGTATAGGCCAGCTGCTCGGTGTGGGCGTGGCCCAGCTTCTCCCACAGCTCCTCGGTCATGTGGGGGGCAAACGGATTGAGCAGCTGCACCAGCGTCTCCAGCTCGGCCTTGGTCGCGCCGCCGTTTTCATACAGCGCGTTGACCAGCGTCATCATCTGGGCGATGGCGGTGTTCATCTTGAGGCCCTCGATGTCATTGCCCACCTTCTTGATGGTCTGGTGCATCAGCGTCTCGATGGCCGGGCGGTAGCCCTCGCCCTCCACCAGCTTGCCGGACAGCGCCCACACGCGGTCCAAAAAGCGGTTGCAGCCCGCGATCGCGGAGGTCTGCCATGGCGCGGCCTGCTCAAAGTCGCCCATGAACATCTCATACAGGCGCATGGTGTCTGCGCCGTAGGTGTCCACCACCTCGTCCGGGTTGATCACGTTGCCCAGACTCTTGGACATCTTGACAATGGGGTGGCGAACCATTTCGCCGTACTTTTCCTCCAACGCCTGCTCCGCAGCCTTCTGGCTGCCGTACTCCTTGAGCAGCGCCTCCTGCTCGGCGGCGGGCAGGTTGACGAAGCTGTGGGGGTTGAGGCCCAGGATCATGCCGTGGGCCGTGCGTTTCTGGTAGGGTTCGGGCTTGGGCACCACGCCGATGTCGTAGAGAAACTTATGCCAGAACCGGCTATACAGCAGGTGCAGCGTAGTATGCTCCATCCCGCCGTTGTACCAGTCCACCGGGGACCAGTATTCCAGCGCCTCCTTGGAGGCGATGGCATCCTTGCAGTCGGGATCCATATAGCGCAGAAAGTACCAGGACGAACCGGCCCACTGGGGCATGGTATCGGTCTCGCGCTTGGCGGGGCCGCCGCAGCACGGGCAGGTGGTGTTCACCCAGTCGGTGTGGCGGGCCAGTGGGCTCTCGCCGTCCGGGCCGGGCTCAAAGTCCACGATGTCGGGCAGCGTGAGCGGCAGGCTGCTCTCGGGCAGCGGCTGCCAGCCACATTTTTCGCAGTACACCATGGGGATGGGCTCGCCCCAGTAGCGCTGGCGGCTGAACACCCAGTCGCGCAGCTTGTAGTTCACCTTTTCGCGTCCCTTGCCGTTTTCCTCCAGCCACCGGATCATCTTGGCCTGCGCGTCGCGCACGGACAGGCCGGTGATAAAGCCGGAGTTGACCAGCGTGCCGGTGGCCACGTCGGTAAAGGCGGCCTCGTCCAGGTTGGAGGGCGTCGTGCCCTTGACCACCTCGATGATGGGCAGGCCGAACTTTTTGGCAAACTCCCAGTCGCGGGTATCGTGGGCGGGCACGGCCATGATCGCGCCGGTGCCGTATGTGGCGAGGACGTAGTCCGAAATAAAGATGGGGATTTCCTCATCGTTGACCGGGTTGATGCCCCGGATTCCCTCCAGCTTGACGCCGGTCTTTTCCTTGTTGAGCTCGGTGCGCTCAAAATCGCTCTTGCGGGCGGCCTCGGCCTGGTAAGCCTCTACGGCGCCGGGGTTCGTGATGATGCCCTTTTCCAGCCACTCCTTCACCAGCTTGTGCTCGGGTGAAACGACCATGTAGGTGGCGCCGAACAGGGTGTCGCAGCGGGTGGTGTACACGGTGAGGGTATCGCCGGCGGTGGTGCCGAAGTTCACCTCCGCGCCGTGGCTGCGGCCGATCCAGTTCTTCTGCTGAGTGGCCACGCGGTCGATGTAGTCCAGACCGTCCAGCCCGTCGATGAGCTTATCGGCGTACTCGGTGATTTTGAGCATCCACTGGCTCTTGACGCGGTGTACCACCTCGCTGCCGCAGCGCTCGCACACACCGTTGACCACTTCCTCGTTGGCCAGCACGCACTTGCAACTGGTGCACCAGTTGACGCTCATTTCCTTTTTGTAGGCCAGACCGTGCTTGTACAGCTGGAGGAAGATCCACTGGGTCCACTTGTAGTAGTTGGGATCGGTGGTGTTCACCTCGCGGTCCCAGTCAAACGAGAAGCCCAGCGCCTTGAGCTGGCTGCGGAAGTGATCCACGTTCTGCCTGGTGACGATGGCCGGGTGGATATGGTTCTTCATGGCGAAGTTCTCGGTGGGCAGGCCAAAGGCGTCCCAGCCCATGGGGTACAGCACATTGTAGCCGCACTGCCGGCGCTTGCGGGCCACCACGTCCAGCGCGGTGTAGCTACGGGGATGGCCCACATGCAGCCCCGCCGCGGACGGGTACGGGAACTCCACCAACGCGTAGAACTTGGGCTTGGAATGGTCGATTTCGGCATGGAAGGTCTTTTCGTCCTCCCACACCTTCTGCCATTTGGCCTCGACGGCCTTGTAATCATACTTCATTGTCGTATCAGCTCCAGACTTTTTCTCTATCGTTTTACAAAACCGCCGCCGGGCGGCATGCTTTTGCGTGGGTCCTATCCCTTGGGCGCGGCAAGCCGCGCGCAGGCTGCCGCAGCAGCAGGTGTTTTGGGCTTTACCCGCTATGCGCCGCAGATTCTATTATTCTTCCACCGTGCTGTCCGGCGTGAGGTAGGCGGAGATATCCACCGGCTCGCTGTCGGCCCACAGGTGCTCCAGGTCATAGTAGGTACGGGTGTTTGGCACGAATATGTGCACGATCACGCCGGAGTAATCCAGCAGCACCCAGTTTTTGGAGTCGTAGCCCTCGGTATGATAGGGCTTGACGCCCTGCTGCCCCAGCTGGAACTCCACCTCGTCTGCCAGCGCGGCCACCTGGGTGGTGGAGGTGCCGGAGGCAATGACAAAGTAGTCGGTCAGCACGGTCAGATCCCGCACCTTGAGCACGCGCACGTCGTGCGCCTTTTTGCCGTCCAGGATCCTGGCGATCCGGATGGCAAGGTTCTTGCTGTCGTTCAGGTTTTCCATTTGTTTGCTCCTTATCTTATTCTGCGTTCTCGCCGCCGGCGGGTTCGCCGTCGGTGGTCACCGCGCCCTGCACGTCGGTGTTGCCCGAGAGGATCGCGTCGTCCGATTCCTTGTTGATCTGACCGATAAACTGCACGTTGGCGCTGGACGAAACGCTGCCGTGGGGCCAGCTGTCGGTACACAGGTTCAGCTCATCGGCGCTCACCTCGCCGGTATAGGTACGGAAATAGGTGTTGAGCAAGCTGGCGATGGAGGATTTATCCGGCACAACGCAGGAGTAGCCCGCAAAGCTCTCGGTAGCGCCCACGTTGGGCACGCCCATAAACACCGGGGTCTGGGCCATCATGATGTTGGCGCTGTCGATCCGCAAAAAGGACACCACCAGCTTGGATAACGTCACAAGATCCATATCCGTGCTGATATAGTTGTTGAAGATGATGGGCATCTGGTTGAGGATATCGTTCAGGCTCATGCTGCGCGCGCGCTTGAACAGGCCGGCGTAGAAATAGCGCTGCATATTCAGGCGGTCCAGGTCGGCGTTGGCGTAGCCGTCGCCGTGGCGGCACCGCACAAAGAACTCGGCGGACGCGCCGTCCAGGTTGTGGTAGCCCTGGGGCAGGTAGCTGCCCGCGTACTCCATCTCCCGTGGGATGTAGACCTCGATGCCGCCAAAGTTATCCACGATCTCCTTGAGCGCCTGCATATTGATGGTAACGTAGTAGTCGATGGGCAGCTTATACTGGTCGTAGATCACCTCAGCCAGCGCGGCGATGCTGCCCCCGTTGGACAGGGCCACCGAGTTGATCTGGTAATTGGAGGCCATATAGCTCTTGCCGTTGGAGAGCGCCACTTTGCGGTTGGCGGTGGTGACCAGCGAGTTGCGCGGAATCTGGAGCATGCGCAGCGCGCTGCCCTTGATATCGAACTGGCAGTACAGAATCATATCCGTCATGCCGTCGTTGCTGTTGGGGTCGGCGGAATAGCTGCGGTCCTCCTCGTAGTCGATGCCGCACACCAGCAAATTGAGCACGTCGCCCTTATATTCCTCCACGGTCTGGATCTCCTCGGCGATGGAGGGCGCATCGGGCTCTGGGCGGATGCTGTCTTCCACACGGTTGATATAGTGGGTGGCATACACCACCACGCCGGACACGAACGCGATCAGCACCAGCACGACGGCCAGCGGCACCCACAGCGGGGCCCGCTTTTTCTTTTTTCTCTGGCGCTTGCGCGGGGCGCTGTCCGCCTGCGGCGTTTGCGCTGCGGGCTGCCCGGCCTCCGCAGCCGGCTTTGCCTCACGGTTGACCTTGATACGGCGTGGCGTTTCACTCATCCTCTGTTTTCCCTCCGCTTTTCCCAGTTTAACGGCAGCCTGTACCAGGGAACCTCTGAACAAATCACGCCCTTCGGGCTTGGCACGCATCTTGCCGGC
>CAZYAX010000060.1:0-2255 GCA_964646195.1 uncultured Faecalibacterium sp.
CTATTATATCAACCAGGCGGACTTCGTGGCCTGCCACAACCCCGCTTACGTCAACATGGGCATGAAGATGGTCCAGGATGTTAAGCCCGGCGGCGTGTTCATGATCAACTGCCAGTGGTCCGACGAGGAGCTGGGCCACCACCTGAACGCCGAGGCCAAGAAGTATATTGCGGACAACAACATCCAGCTGTATACCATCAACGCCATCGATAAGGCTATCGAAATCGGCATGGGCAAGCGCACCAACACCATTCTCCAGTCCGCGTTCTTCAAGCTGGCCGAGGTCATGCCCATCGAGGATGCCGTCACCTTCATGAAGAAGGCCGCCGAGAAGTCCTATGGCAAGAAGGGCCGCGACGTGGTCGAGATGAACTGGAAGGCCATCGATGCCGGTGTCGATGCGATTCACAAGGTCGAGGTCCCCGCCGAGTGGGCTAACCCCGCTGCCGATCCGGCTCCGAAGGAACTCACTGGCCGCGCCGATCTGGTCAAGCAGATCCGCGACGTCATGGAGCCCATCGCCCGTATGGACGGCGACAGCCTGCCCGTTTCTGCCTTCGCTGCCAATGCGAACGGCGAGTGGGAGCAGGGTGCTTCCGCTTATGAGAAGCGCGGCACTGCCGTTACCGTTCCCGAGTGGGACGCTGCCAAGTGCGTTGGCTGCAACCAGTGTGCCTTCGTGTGCTCGCACGCCACCATCCGTCCCTTCCAGCTGTCTGCTGAGGAGCTGGCCGCTGCGCCCGCGCACATCAAGACCCGCGACAACCGCCCGGCCAACGAGTACAAGTATGCCATGACCGTTTCCCCGCTGGACTGCATGGGCTGCGGCGAGTGCGTCACCGTCTGCCCCACCGGTGCCATCAAGATGGTTCCGCAGGAGAGCCAGGCAGCCGAGCAGGAGGTCTTCGATTACTGCGTCGCCAACATCTCCAAGAAGCCCAGCAAGTTTGCGGACGACACCGTGATCGGCTCTCAGTTCAATCAGCCGCTGCTTGAGTTCTCCGGCTCCTGCGCAGGCTGTGCCGAGACCTCTTACGCCCGTCTGATCACCCAGCTGTTTGGCGAGAAGATGTATATCTCCAACGCCACCGGCTGTTCCTCCATCTGGGGCGGTACCGCGTCCATCTCTCCGTACACCGTCAACAAGGACAGCGGCCATGGTCCTGCATGGTGCAATTCCCTGTTCGAGGATAACGCTGAGCATGGTCTGGGCCTGCACATCGGCCAGAAGACCGTTCGTGAGAACCTGATCAAGCTGATCGACGAGGTCGCGAACTCCGAGAAGGCTTCCGATGAGATGAAGGCCGCTTATGCCAAGTTCATCGAGACCAAGAACAGCACCCGTGCCAACGACGCGCCTGCAAAGGCCCTGATCGCTGAGCTGGAAAAGGCTGCTGCCGCTGGCTGCGAGAAGTCCGCGGAGATCCTCAAGAGCAAGCAGTTCATCGCCAAGAAGTCCGTGTGGATCTTCGGCGGCGACGGCTGGGCATACGACATCGGCTTTGGCGGACTGGATCACGTCCTGGCTTCCGGCGAGGATGTCAACGTGATGGTCTTCGATACCGAGATGTATTCCAACACCGGCGGACAGGCCTCCAAGGCTTCCAACATCGGCGAGGTGTGCCAGTTTGCTGCAGCCGGCAAGGAGATCAGCAAGAAGAGCCTGTCTGAGATCGCAATGAGCTACGGCTACATCTACGTTGCGCAGATTGCTCTGGGCGCGAACCCGAACCAGGCCATCAAGGCAATCTCCGAGGCGGAGGCTTACCCCGGCCCGTCCCTGATCATCGGCTACGCTCCCTGCGAGCTGCACGGCATCAAGGGCGGCATGACCAACTGCCAGAACGAGATGAAGAAGGCAGTCGAGTCCGGCTACTGGAACCTGTTCACCTTCAACCCGGCGCTCAAGGCACAGGGCAAGAATCCGTTCACCCTGACCTCCAAGCCCGTCAACCCCGAGAAGTACGAGGCCTTGCTGGCCAACGAGACCCGTTACAGCCGCCTGACCCGTGCCTTCCCCGACCGCGCCAAGAAGCTGTTCGAGGACAACAAGAAGACTGCCGAGGCCCGTTACGAGCATCTGAGCCGTCTGGTCGAGCTGTACAAGTAATTTGTACCCCGCAACCGCAATTGATTTTAGCGCCCTCCCCTGCCCTGTAGCGGGGGCAGCGGCCTGAAATACCAAAGCACCCCTCCTGCCTGAAACAGGGCAGGAGGGGTGCGTTTTTTTGTGCAAAAGCGATGGAAGCGGCCGG
>CAZYAX010000060.1:2355-7865 GCA_964646195.1 uncultured Faecalibacterium sp.
GGCCTTTTTCAACAAGGCCGGAAAGAAGCCCAAAAAATTTTTTCGCCGGGGTTGACCCTGCCTGTTTTGGACGCTATAATCTAACTTGGAATAAATCAATTGGGAGGTGAACGCGGAAAAATGGACCCGGATCATAGTCGATGGATCAATGCGGTGCATCAAAAAACAAAATTATCTGCGTTCGCCTGTCTGGCCATTTCCAAATAAAAAGGGTATGGTATAAACAGGCGCGGCTTTGCGCACGGTAAAAGGGGCGGGATAGTCTGCCTTTGTGCCGGCGGCAAAGCAGCGTATTTTTTTGTTTTTTCATGTGCTGCATCCTCCTGAAACACAAATCAAAACGGAGCAAGGAGGTATTGCAAATGGACGAAAAAGAAATGGTGCAGGAGCTGGAGCATACCGAAGAGCTGCCGGCGCAGGAGCTGCCCGCGGATATTCCCGCCGAGGTGCGCCAGAAGCTGGAAGAAGACCTGAACGAGGAGGCCACCGAGGACCTTAAGCAGGATGTGCGCGAGGCCGAGAAAGAAGAAGCCAAGGAGGCCAAAACGGAGGGCGCGCCCCCGCGTGACCGGCTCACCAAGAGCCGGTTGCTCAAGCTGCTGGTAAAAAAGCAGTATATCAAGCTGCGCGAAGCCACCGAAAACGAACAGCCTGCCGACCTGGCCGAGCTGCTGGAGGAGCTGGACGAAAACAACCGTCTGGTGGTGTTCCGGCTGCTGAAAAAGGACGTGGCTACCGAAGCGTTTACCTATATGTCCGATGAGGCGCGGGACGACCTGGTGGAGGCCTTTTCGGATGTGGAGCTGATCAGCGCCATCGAGGAGATGAGCCTGGACGATGCCGCCGACCTGCTGGAGGATATGCCGGCCGGCGTGGTCAAGCGGGTACTGGAAAAATCCTCCCGGCAGACCCGTGAGAGCCTGAATAAGCTGCTGAACTATCCCGAGAGCTCCGCCGGCAGCCTGATGACGCCGGAATATGTGCGCCTGCGGCAGAATATGAATGTAGCGCAGGCCTTTGAGGCAATCCGCCAGCAGGGAGAAAACGCCGAGACCGTGTATACCTGCTATGTGGTAGAGAAAAACCGCCTGGTGGGCGTTGTTACCGCCCGCAGTTTGCTGCTGGCCTCCCGCAACACCCCCATCACCGAGCTGATGGACGAAAACGTCGTTACCGTAAAGGTGACCGACGACCAGGAATTTGTCTCCCGTGAGATGCAGCGCTACGACTTTAACGCGATGCCGGTCGTGGACAACGAGGGAATGTTTGTCGGCATTATCACCATCGACGACGCCATCGACGTCCTGACCGAAGAGTCCACCGAGGATATGCAGAAGATGGCGGCCATCCTGCCGAATGACGACGCCACCACCTATTTTGGCACCAGCGTGTGGACCCATGCCAAGCAGCGCATCCCCTGGCTGCTGATCTTGATGCTGTCGGCCACCTTTACCGGTATGGTCACCACCCATTACGAGGAAGCCTTTGTGAGCTTGCCGCTGCTCGTGTCTTTTATGCCAATGCTCATGGATACCGCCGGCAACTGCGGCAACCAGATCAGCACCCTGATGGTGCGCGGCCTGGCTCTGGGCGAGGTAACGCCGGAGGATTTTCTGCGGGTATTGAGCAAGGAGCTGCGGGTCTCGGCCATTGTGGGCACGATCCTGGGCTTGGTGAACGGACTGCGCATTTATCTGATGTACAATGTGATCTATGCCGGCCAGTACGAGAATGTGATAAGCTATGCGCTCGTTGTCAGCGTCTCGCTGTTTTTCAGCGTAGTGCTGGCCAAACTGGTGGGCGGTATGCTGCCCCTGATCGCCAAGCGTTTAGGTGCAGACCCGGCCATTATGGCCACCCCCTTTATTACCACGATCGTGGATGCGTGCAGCCTGATCCTGTATTTCCAGATCGCCATGCTGGTGTTCCACAACGTGATGTGAACACGGGAACAAAGAAAGAAGTGTTTGGGAGGCTCGGTTCCAATCCGGGATGAGGCTGCTGGAAAGTGTGCCAATCGTCAGCTGGGTTTTGGTTCCGGGCGTCCTCCTCAAAAGCGGTGTGGGAATTTTCTCACACCGCTTTTACAATCGATACTTCAGGAGGCTGAATTTTTATGAAACGGAACATGGAATGGAAGACCCGGGACTTCTGGATCGACCTCGCGTGCGATATGGGCGGCGGGCTGCTGTTTGCGCTGGGATTCTATACCTTTGCCGAAAACGGCGGCTTTGCGCCGGGCGGCGTGACCGGCATTGCGATGATGATCCGCCATTTCACCGGCGCGCCGCTGGGCGTGCTGACGCTGCTGCTCAACGTGCCCATTGTTGCGGTCAGTTTCCCCATGCTGGGCCGCCGTTTCTTCGCCCGAAGCATCCGCTCGATGGTGATTGCCACGATCTGCCTGGATGTGATCCTGCCCCTCTTCCCCGCCTATGAGGGCAGCCAGTTGCTCTCGGCCATGTTTACCGGGATCTGCTCCGGCGCGGGGCTGGGGCTGATCTATATGCGCGGCTCCTCCACCGGCGGCATGGATTTTTTGATCGCAGCGGTAAAAAAGAAACGGCCGCATCTTTCCTTTGGGCAGATCGTGATGGTGGTGGACGGCTGCGTTGTGCTGATGGGCGGCGTGGTATACGACGGCGTGGACGCGGTGCTGTACGGCCTGATTGCCGTGTTTATGGCCACCACAGTCATGGACCGCATCGTCTCCGGCGCGGGCAGCGGCAAGCTCATCATTGCCGTGACCGACTATGGGAAGGCGGCGGCGCAGCTCATCTTCCAGGAGGCAGACCGCGGCTGCACCCTCACCCCGGCCACCGGCGCGTTTACCGGGATGGATAAGCAGATGATCTACTGCGCCTGCTCCAACCGGGAGGTCTTTTTGGTAAAGAAGGCCATCTTCCGCGCCGACCCGCACGCCATCCTTATGGTGTGCGAGGCAAACGAGGTCTTTGGCGAGGGATTCCATCTGCCGGAGGGGCAGGCGTAATGCGGCGTGGGCTGGAACAAATCCGTTTGGAGCGCTGTATAGAAATTTTGTAGCAAAAAACCGCAGGGCCCCCTGAAAAAGGCTCTGCGATTTCTATTTGATGTAATATTAAAAAGTTTTTCGCCCAGCCTTTTTTCAAAAAGGCTGGAAACTATCACCGCAGCAGCGGCATGCTGCCCGTGAGGGCGTTCACCTTTTTCTTCGGCCCGCAGAGGGCAAGACCCAGGTAGCGCAGCTTCTCCTCGCCGGTGCAGGCCATCCTGCCGGTAAACTCGTCGTAGGTCTTGCAGCTTTGGGCGAGGTCCGAAAAATCCACGGCGGTTACCTCCGCAAACTCCGGCTCATAGAGCCTTTGCCGCAGCTGCCGGATCAACTCCGGCGTGGCGCGCAGCACCGGAACCGGGAACTCGATGATCCCCAGATGGTCGTGGCCGGTCTGGTCGGTGACAGTCGCGCCGACGGCCTCCGGTTTGTGCTTGCCCAGCGTGATGCCTAGGATGGCCGCCGTGTTTGCCACAAGGCCCAGCGGCAGCGCGCCGTCCAGGACCATCACGCATTTTTCATTTTTGTTGTCCATGCTTGGTTCCTCCTGTTTTAAATTCCTTGCTCTGAGATAGAAAAAGCCCGGCCAGCGTCAGCAGTATGCCCAGCGCAGCCAAGGGGGTGACGGCCTCCCGCAGGAGCACTGCGGAGGCGGTCACTGTGATCACTGGCACCAAGTAAATGTAAAGGCTGGTTTTTACGGCCCCCAGCTGCTTTACCGCAAAGTTCCAGGTGACAAAGCAGAGCGCTGACGCGCCCAGACCCAAAAATAGCAGGTTTGCCAGATAGAGCGGCTGCGCCAGCCGCTCCAGCCCCAGCCGGAAATCGAACAGGAACAGCGCGGGCAGCATAAAGACAAGGCCGTAGCCGAAAATTCTCCGTGTGGTGAGCACCGTGTCGTAACCGAAAGCGCTGATGCGCCGGGTGAGCACCGAGTAACAGGCCCAGACCACGGCGGCCAGCAGGGAGAGCAGATCGCCCAGCGGGTTCAGCTCCAGTGCCTTGCCGCCGAAGCTGATCAGGCAGATGCCCGCCATGGCCGCCACAAAACCCAAAACGAACCGGACCCCCAGCGGAGCTTCGCCCTTTGCCGAAAAGCGGCTCAGCAGCGCCGTGAAGAACGGGGCCACCGAAATAATAACGCCCACGTTGGAGGCCAGCGTGTAGGTCAGCGCGATATTTTCCAGTAAATAATACAGGCACACGCCGCACAGCCCTGCCGCGGCAAGGGTGAGCTCCTGCCGCAGGGTCGTGCCCCGCAAGCGGTGCGGGTGGGCCGCATACAGGGCTAATAGCCCCAGCAGGAAGCGGAAGAATAAAATTTCCACCGGCTGAAAGCCGGTCAGCAGAACCTTTGTGGAAATAAAGGTAGTGCCCCAGATCAAAACGGTGAGCAGGGCGGCAAAATGCCCCGCAGCGGGCTTATTCTGCATGATGGGTCTCCTCCATGGTGGGCTGGTTCAAAAAGATATCCCGGTATGCGCCGGGAGAAAGCCCGATAAAGCGATGAAAATAATGGGCAAAGTGGCTCTGGTCCGAAAATCCGGTGCGCAGCGCCGCCTCCACAGGCGGCACGCCCTGCTCCAGCAGCTTTTTGGCCTGGCCGATGCGGATGTTTTGCAGGTAGCTGTACGGCGTGATGCCCTTGCTCCTGGTAAAGGCGCGCAGCAGGGTGGATTTGCTCAGATGGGAGCAGCGGCACAGCTGATCCAGCGAGATGCGCCGGACGTAGTGCTGCTGCATAAAGGCGCAGGCCCGCTCGATCTCGTCCGGGCAGTCCGCCAGGCAGCGCTCAAAGGGCTGGCTGCACTGCTGGAGCAGCCGCGAAAGCAAAAGCAGCAGGCTCTCTTCCCGGCCAAACTCCTGTGAGCGCTGCATCACCAGACGGTGCAGCGTGCGCAGATAGCAGGCGGCCTCCGGGTCGGTGAGCACATTTTGCGAAAAGCCGGGCAGCGCTGCGCGTCCGGTGATCTCCTGCGCCAGCGCCTGCATCACCTCCTTAGAGAGGTTCAGGCCCCGGTAATCCAGCGTGCCGCCGTCGCTCTGGGCGCAGGCGTGGCTATCGCCGGGGTTCAGCAGCAAAAGGTCGCCGGGCTTGAGCGTATAGGTCCGCCCGCGGCACACGAGCAGCCGCTGGCCTGCCTCCACGAGGCCGAGGACGTAGTAATCGTGGAAGTGGTTGGGAAACGGCTGCTCGATGCCTCGCAGGCGGTACGCCTCCAGATGCAGCTCGCTATCGTAGACGGCGGCGCGGGTCTCTTTTTCCATGGCCGTTTTCCCTCCCCTTCCCGTTTGCAGAAAAAGTATAGCACACAGCGGGCCCCAGTGGCTTGTAAAATATCTTCTTTTTGCAGAGCGGCCCGAAAAAATTGGCATAAAAATAAGGGGCTGGACACCGGTTTTGTGTCCAGTCCCTTGCGCTTAGGAAGCTCTGAATAAATCTGGTATGCAGATTGCCGGGCGAGCCGTGCCGATG
>CAZYAX010000061.1:0-7725 GCA_964646195.1 uncultured Faecalibacterium sp.
ATCGGCACGGCTCGCTCGGCAATCTGCATACCAGATTTATTCAGAGCTTCCTTAGATATTAAATAGTAGCCGGTGGGGTCAATCGTTCTTCCCACCAAGCGGCATGGGGATGTAGCTCACGAAGAAGTCGCGAATTTTAGTAAAAGCAAACACAATGAGCTTGGGAACAAACTGGGAAGCGGCATACAAAGCCAGCGTGGAGAGGATAAATGCCTCGATCCCAGCGCCGCCATCCACATAGGTCATCTCGTCTTTATCGAGCATGGCATAATGGGCGGGCATCCTCATTTTCTGATTCATAAGTTACTCCTAGTCCATTAAAAAACTTACAATTGCCAGAACAGTGACCGTGGCAACGGCGCCCTGGAAATTGGGATTGCGCAGATCATCCATCGTGATCTCAACAAAGCTGCGCGCACAGCTCTTGATGGAGTACCACATGACATCGCAAAATTCGGCAATAGAGGAGCCGATGCCAGCGAAAATAGAGGAAACAGAGGGCACAGCCTGTGCGCCGCCATCCAGATAAACCATTTCATCTTCGGTGACCATAACGCAGTTTGCGGGCAAAAGAATAGCAGTCTGGTTCATATATACGCTCCTTTACATCGTTTTAGTTAAATATATCTTTAATGTAATCCGTGATCGAGGTGGTCACTTTAGTGACCTGATCCGTGATAGGCTTCAAAATAGGGCTCAGCATATAAACAAAAACATCGGGAACAAGCAGGATCGAGGTAATCAAAAAGGATGTGCTGCCCAAAAGGAGCTTTACCTGAAGCTCGGAAAGTTCGCCGCCATCCAAATAGGTAAGTTCGTCGTCTGCAACCAACGTGTAGCTTGCAGGCATCAGGAGATCCTTTTTCATAGGAAACTTTCACCGTCCATTCTTATAAAAATTCAGCATGATTATGCGGCAGCCAGGCTAAAGCCATTGACCGCAGGCTCCAGGGTAGCAGCAGTTTGCTCTTCCTCTGTCGTTTTGGGGAAGATCGCATAGTACAGCGACTCAAGCGTGTTGTACACCAGGATGAACTCGTACAAGAAGGTGTAAGCCGCCGCTGCTGCACAGATGCCAAACATTGCGTACTGCCCAACCGAAAGGCCCGCAAAGGCGGTACCTGCGGCAGCAAATGCACCGTCAAGGCCCACCGTGGGGATGCGGGTGAGGATATAGTTTGCGCATGCAGTCATGGTAGCGCTGCCCAATGCCAGGGTAAAGCCATGGATGAAACTTGAAAAACTCCAGTTTGCCCACAGGCCCGTCTCCGCGCCGCCGTCAATATAAGTAAGTTCTTCTTGGGTGAGCACCGCAAACTCTGCGGGCATGACCATACAATTTGACTTTTCCATTATGAAACTCCCTTCTTAACAGGTTGCGTACCAAATGATGTTACAAGATCATTTTGATGATATCAAAAGCGACCTTTACCACAGCAAACTTTTCAAACACGCCCAAAAAGGAATTAAAGCCAGAGGCTAAAGAGTTCTGAAATTGCTGCACCGCTTGCGTGTTGTTTTTAACATAATCGCAAAGGTTTGTGTAAACAGAATAAGCGCCATAAACGCCGAGTGCAGTGAGCAGCCAACCGCCGCCCTCCACATTGGCCGCTTCGTCCTGGCCGATTGCTGCATAATGTGCGGGCATGACCATTTTGTTTTCGTAAGCCATAGAGTAACTCCCTTCCTAGCCGAAAAAGCTATAAAGTTGTGATAATAAACAGCGGCATAACATAAAGGATAGTGGGATGTAGTACCGCCCTGTGTTTATTATATCATAAGATAAAAACTTCCTCAAGGTGGTTTTTGGTGAGAGAATGGTGAATTACTCCATGGCTTTTTGTTAAAACATCTGAAAATTGTGAAAAATGCCAGCAAATTTCTGGAAGCGGCAATAAAACAAACTTGTGAATCGTATTTAAATCAATTATGAACGCGAACAGCGGCGGATCGATGGCCGCTGAAAAAACTTTGGTTTCAACTACCTGAAAGGGAAGAGCGGGTAAGAGTAAAATAACAACGGCGCTGGATATTGCATCCGGCGCCGTTGCCTGTACAAAGAGAGTTTGGCGAAAGGATCTCAACTTTCGATCCGAAGGTACACGGAAGAAAAAGGCTGCAACGGATACGAACAGTTTGAAAGGATAAAAAGGAATCAATAGGTCAGCGTATCGCCGTCATCCTCTTCGACGGGTGCTACATCCTCGATGGTCGTTTCTTCCCGCACAACGAAGTTGCCCTGCTGCATATTCCACAAGGCATAATACTTGCCCTGCTTTGCCAGCAGCTCGTCGTGCGTGCCCTGCTCCACGATCTCGCCCTGATCCATCACGATGATCTTGTCGCAGTTTTTCACCGTAGAGAGACGGTGCGCCACGATCAGCATGGAGCAATCCTTGAGCTTGTTGTAGATCATATCAAAAATGGTATTCTCGGTAGCAAAGTCCAGGTTGCTTGTGGATTCGTCCAGGATGTAGAAATCGCTGTTTTTGAGGAAGGCGCGCGCCAGCGCAATGCGCTGCTTCTCACCGCCCGAAAGGCCGTTGCCCGCTTCCTCCAAATAGGTGTGGTACTGCATGGGCAGCTTGCGGATAAAGTCGTGCGCGTCGGCCTTTTTGGCGGCCTCCTTCACTTCTTCCAGCGTAGCGCCCTGCTTGGAAACGCGGATGTTGTCGTAGATGCTCTTGCTGAACAGCTCGATGTTCTGCGGCACATAAGCCACGGCCTGCCGGATGGAGGCGTTGGTGTACTCATTGATGTCCACGCCGTCCAGCGTGATCTCGCCTTCCTCCAGCTCGTAATATTTGAGCAGCAGCTTTACAATGGTGGATTTGCCGCTGCCACTGCTGCCCACCAGCGCTACCTTTTGGCCCTGCGGGATGGTAAACGAAACGTTGTGCAGCACCGGCGGACGGGTGCCATAGCGGAACGTGACGTTTTTGAACTCCACATCGCCTTTCATGCTCTCCAGCGGGGTGAACTTGTCTTCATCCTGCTGCTCGGTCTCATAGTCCAAAATTTCGGTCAGGCGCTTCATGGAGATGGACGCTTCCTGAATGGAATACTGCAGGCTGATCAGGTCGCTGATGGGGCTGGTAAAATAGCCCGAAAGGGTGCTGAACGCCATGTACGCGCCGTAGGTGATATTGCCGGTCAGCACCTGCATGATGCCCACATAGGTGGTCAACATACCAAAGCCGGTGGAGATAAAGGAGCTGATGACCGACTGCGAGGTAGAGAGCATACTGGCACGGAAGCTGATGCGCATACTGCGGATGTATTCGCGCTCGAGGTTTTCCATTTCCACGTCTTCCATGGCGTTGCTCTTGATCGTTTCGATGCCGCGCAGGCCCTCGATGAGCTGTGAATTCAATGCGGCGCTTTGCTGCATGGATTCCTCATTGATCTTCTTGAAGGGCTGGCGGAACACGAACACCAGCAGCGCGCTCACGATGGTCATAATGATGATGAGGCCAAACAGCGTGGAGTTCATGCGGTAGAGGATCACGCCGGAGGCCAGCGTCATCACAATGTCCATCAACAGCGAAAGGGCAATGCTGGTCACGATGCTTTTGATCGTGCCTGCGTCCGAATAACGGGTGGTGATATCGCCGGTCTTGCGGGTGGCAAAAAACTTCATGGGCAGGTGGTAGATGTGCTTGAAGTAGCCCAGCATCAGCGGGATATCGATTTTTTGCGAGAGGTAGATCATAATAATGGAGCGCGTCCAGCTGATGAGCACCTGCGTGATCGAGACGATGGCAAACACAATGACCATCATTACCAGCATGTTTTGCAGGTTGTAGGGAAGGATCTCATCGATCAGGATCTTATTGAACATGGACGAAACGATGCCGATCACCGTGAGCAGCACGGAAGCCAGGATCGAAAAGCCAAACAGCTTTTTTTGCGGCATCAACAGGTCGATGTACCGCTGGATCATGCCCTTTTGATCCACCTTGCCGGTTTTAAACTCCGAAGTCGGGTTCAAAAGCAGAAGCACGCCCGTAAAGGTCTGGTAAAATTCGTCCATCGAGATCTTTTTCAGATCCTTGGCCGGGTCGCCGATGATCACATAATCTTCCTTTTTGGGGAAGATTTTTTGCCAGAAATGCTTTTTGCCGCCATCCTCCTTGGCGGCGTCCAGCACATGCTGGTGGCGGGCGTCGTCGTCCTTGATGGTCGTCTTTTTAAACACGACCACAAAGTGGGTCATGCCCTCTTTGGTGATCACCTGCGCGATGCAGGGCAGGGTAAAGTCACTGAGGAAATTTTCCCGGTCCACGCGGACCGCGGCGGTGGTAAAGCCCAGCTCGTTGGCAGCCTTTTGCAGGCCGACCAGGTTTGTGCCCTTGAGGTCGGTGCCCATCATGTCGCGCAGGCGGGTGATGGTGGTCTCCTTTTTGTAGTGGAGGCACACCATGGCCAGGCTGGCGGCGGCGCAGTCGGTACTGTCGTGCTGGTGTACAAATGTATATCGCATAGATTGTTTTCCCTTTATCTGTTCAAGGGGGCCTCTGCTTCAGGCGGGGAGGGGCGCCAGAGCGCTCGCCGCAGCCGGTGCAGAGACGCCCGGAATTACCAGAACCAATAACGCCGTTTGATGACGATATAGGTTGCAACAAGCACGACGACCAGCGCGGCAGTGCCCACGATAAACCAGGTGCTGAAGCCCCAGGTGACAAACGCCTTGACCGTGAGCAGGTAGCGCCCCGCGGTATCCACGGTGAACACGCCGTTTTGGTAGGTGTTGAGCTTTTGCCACTCCTCCTGCACCGTGTTGTAGAGGTACAGGTGCTGGTAGGTGGCGGCGGTTCCGGCGGCGGGCGCAATGGACACCTTGCCGGGCATATAGCTGCCGCCGTTCAGCGTAAATTCCAGCCCCTCCGCAGTCTCGGTAAACGCAAAGCGGGTATCCAGCTCGTTGGCGGCGTTTTTGATGTCGCGGCCGTTGATGCTAAGCGTGTAGGCTTCGCTGGTCACGGTCAGGGTCTTATCCGTGCCGTGCAGCGCCATCAGCAGGTCGGTGGTGATCACCGGCAGGCTGCTTTGCGCCACGGTGATCTCGGCATCCGGCGCGGCATCTTCAATTTGCTTTGCCAGCTCCGCAGTATCGGTGGACGGCTGCGTCGTATCCGGCGTTGCGGGTGTGTCAGGGTCTTCCGGCTGGGTCGTGCCCTGGTTGACGATCACGGTGATGGCCGCCTTGCTGGAGCCGTTGGAAACCACGATGGTGGTGCTGCCCGTACCCACGGCCTGCACGACGCCGGAGGAGGTGACCTTGGCAACCTTGGGGTCCAGCGAGCTGAAGGTGAGGGACTGCGGCGCGGAAGCGGGGGTGACACTGGCCTTGATGGAGTGGGTCGCGCCGGGCTTGAGCACCAGATAGGAGCTGTCCACCGTGATGCCGTCGGTCTGCACCACAACGGTCACGTCCACCGAGCGCACCACCGTGCCGCAGGTGACGGTGATCGTGGCCTTGCCGGGCGCAATGGCCGTGACGCGGCCAAACGAGTTGACCGTGGCGACGCCCTCGTTGGACGAAGCAAAGCTCACCTCCGCCGTGGAGGTGGCCGTGGTGGGCATAACGGCAATGGAGAGGTTGGCCGTCTGGCCCACCGGGATCTCGGCGGAAGAAATGCTCACATCCATATCGGTGACGACGGTAGAGGGGTCGGGCGTTACGGTAATGTCGTAATACACCGTGATATCGCCGCAGGTGATGCCAACGCGGGTGCTGCCTACGGCCACCGCGCCCACATAGCCCTGTTCATTGACCGCGACGATATTCGGGTTCTCCGAAAAGACGGTCAGAGTCTTATCCGAGGCGTTTTCGGGCAAAATAACAGGGGAGAGCAGCTGGGTGGAGCCCACGGTCATCGTGGACTGGTACTCGCCCGGCTCCATACTGGTGACAGGCACCCGGCCCGGCCACAGCCGGGAGAGGATGCCGTTGGTTGCTTCCAGCGGTTCGGCGGTGGGGGCGGCGGCGCACACCGAAAGCTGCGCCGAGCTCACCACAAGCCCCAACGTAAGGGCGAACGCTGCAAGCCGGTTTATTTGTCGTTTCATTCTGTTTGCTACCTCACTAAACGGACCTGTCAGCGTACCAGGACGCCCAAAATTTCCATCACATAATCAAAATAGGTGATCTCGTCGTATTCGATGCGCGTTTCCACGCTCATGCCGTTGGAGATGCTCACCTGATTGCCGGAGTTGCTCACCAGATAGGTGCTGTCCGGCTTGATGGTCAGCTTATACGCGGCCGTGCTCTCGTTGGCCGTGACGTCGCTGTCGATGGCCGTGACCGTGCCGGTCAGTGTGCCATACACGCTCTGGATCAGGCCGGTGACGGCGATGGTGCATTGATCGCCCACCTCCAACAGGGGACGGTCGTTGAGCGAGACATACGAGATGATCTCATAATCGCTGTTCTCGCTGGCGATGCTGCACAGCACCGACCCCGCGCCGATGACCATGCCGTCCTTATAGGGCGTATCCATGTGTACGGTGCCGGAGGTGGTGGCGGTGATATAGTAGTCGTCCGCGCCGGTGGCCAGAGCGTCCTTTTGCGCCTGAAGGGCGGAGATGTTGCTTTGCAGGCTGGTGACCTGCTGCGTGGCGGATTGCAGCGTGCTGTAATAGATCTGCTCACGCTGGCGCTGGCTCTGCTCGATCAGGGACTGGATCTGCGCCTCGGTGTAGCCGGCGGCCACATAGGCGCTGGCGTCAAAGTCGCTTTGGGCCACCTGGCTCTGGTAGTTTTCGTACTGATAGTAATAGGGCTGATCTTCAGGGTTCGTCTCGTCGAAATAGTTGACGTTGTCCTGAATGGAGCGGATCAGCTTGTTATATTGTTCCAGCTGGGTCTGGTAGATGGCCAGCTGCGCCTCCAGCTGGTCCTGCTGGAGGTCGAGATCGGTGCTTTTGACATGGGCCAGCACGTCGCCCTCCGCCACATACTGGCCCTCGGCGATGCTGATGCCGGTGAGGGTGCCGGTATAGGCGGACATGACGTAGGTCTTGTCCGCGCTTTGCACGGTGCCGCTGCCGATGCTCAGGTAGGTCTTGGGCGCGTGGGTGCTCCAGATGATCAGCGCGACCATCAGGCCGGTGACGATGAGCAGCAGCGCATAGCCCAGCCTGGGGGGGTCTTTGTCGTAGAGGAGCTTGCTGTCGCGCAGCTCGGTGATATCCTTAATAACCATATTAGCGGGTCTCCATAAAGACGTCGGTCACCATCTCGTCGCTGTCCTGCTTGACGTAGATGGTGTAGCTGCTGCCGGTGAGCTTGATGTCCTGCTCATAGGCAACGACGTTCATTTTATTATAAACCAGCGAGAGCTTATCTGCCGGGCCCACAAAGTGGCCGTAGAGGCAGTTTTTCACCCGCAGGAGGCTGTCCATGTGATATTGCGGCTCCAGATGCGTGAGCATCTGGTTGGCCTGGCTCAGGATGTAGAGCTTGGGCTGCTGGGAGCTGTTGGAGCCGGTAGGGATGTCCGCATACTGGATCAGCGGGCCCACCGGCATGGCGCCGTGGCTCTTGATGTAGTTTTGCATCTGGGTGACCACCAGGTGCAGGTTTTGCATTTCCTCCGGCTGGATCTGCCGGGAGAGCACGTTGGTCAGCTTCAGCGTTTTGTTTTCGCTTACGGGAATCACACTCATACTTGTTTACCTGAAAATTTGTATCTTCCAAAGGATGGATGGAAGAGGGAAGGG
>CAZYAX010000062.1:0-7627 GCA_964646195.1 uncultured Faecalibacterium sp.
CCCAAAAATCCCGTACCCAAGGACGCCCCTGCAAAAACCACCGAGGAAAGGGCCATTTGGGATAAAGAAACAATGCTTGCTGCACTCGACTCTATGCGGGATAACCCTCTTTTGCATCTGGCCGTTCATCTTACACTGGTTGGCTCGCTTCGGGAGGGGGAGTTGATGGGTTTAACGCCCGAAGATTTCCATTTGGAGGGCAATCGCGGGGAAGGTTATTTTTCCGTCAACAAAACCATGCAGCGCGTCCATAAAGAAGCTCTGAAACAGGTCAATCCCTCTCTCATCCTTCATACGTTTGAAGATAAAAGAGAGTACAGCAAATCTTCTCTCATCCTGAAATCGACCAAGACGAAAGCGTCTATACGCGAGATCTATATGAATCCGTCTTTGAAGCAGGAAGTTACGGCCTGGCTTGAGAAGTTAAAGCAGGATGAAGCCCACTATGGCGAGCGCTATCAGAATTGCGGAATGCTGTTCCGCCTTCCAAATGGACAGGTCATCGAGCCGATCCTGATGCGAAAATGGTTTGTACAGTGGCAGGATGCTCACCCGGAATTTGAACGCATCGTTTTTCATGCGTTGCGCCATTCCAGCGCGACCTATTATCTGACCATCTCAGGCGGCGACATTAAGGCGGTGCAGGGGAACACCGGCCATGCGCAGGCGGGAACGCTCATCAACATTTACGGGCACATCCAAAAGGAGTCCCGTAAGAACCTGACAAGAAAGTTCAACCACGATTTCTACGCTGGACAGGACTCTGCACAGGCAGAGTTTCCACCGGCCGCGGGGCAAGGCCCTCTGGATATCACAGCGTTGCTTCAGGCCCTGCAAAGCGCAGACCCGCTGGTAAAAAAGCAGCTTGCAATGGCGCTTTTTTCCTGAAATTTCTATGCGTGCAAAATGCAAAAATCGCTCCTGTTTTCAGGTGGTGCGCTCTTTGCAGCGGATGCAGCTACTTCAGGCCGTTTTTGCAAAACCGGGCAAAAACCGGGCAGAGACCGGGCAAAACACCACATAAAACAAAAAAGCCGCAAAATCTTACGATCTCACAGCATTTTTTGGTGCGATGGAAGGGACTCGAACCCCCGGCCTACTGATTCGTAGTCAGTCACTCTATCCAGCTGAGCTACCAACGCATATGTTCTTCCCGGAACAGAAAATATTCTACCACGGACGCGCCTGATTGTCAACTGTTTTTTCAAATTTTTCTCGTTTTTGCAGGGCGGCCCCGCTTTTTTTGCACGGCACACCGCACAGTGCGGCCGCCGCCGGCATCGAAGCCTTCTGCTCTTTTGCACAAGATGCCACACAGCGCTGGCGCGGCCTGCCGTTTCTCTCCTTGTTCGTCTCTATCCCTCGCGTGCAAGCCGGCCGGCGATGGCACGGCCCGTCGGGGTATCCGCAAGGCCGCCGGCGCCGGTCTCGCGCAGGTCAGGGGAGAGCAGCGCGCCCACGCGGCCCATCGCGTCGATCACCTCGTCGCAGGGGATGGCGTATTCCACGCCCGCCAGGGCCATGTTGGCGCAGGCCACGGCGTTCACCGCGCCCACCACATTGCGCTTGACGCAGGGCACCTCCACCAGGCCCGCCACCGGGTCGCACACGAGCCCTAACAGGTTGCCCAGCGCCATGGCGGCAGCGGCGGCGCACTGCTCCGGTGTGCCGCCGCCCAGCTGGCTCAGCGCAGCGGCAGCCATCGCGCTGGCCGCGCCCACCTCGGCCTGGCAGCCGCCCTCGGCCCCCGCCAGCGTGGCGCGCGCGGCGATCACCTGGCCAAATCCGGCCGCCACATATAGCGCGTCGCAGACCTCCTCCGTGGTGGCGTTGCCGCTGCGGGCCAGTGGCAGCAGCACCGCGGGCAGCACACCGCAGCTGCCTGCCGTTGGGGCCGCCACGATCCGCTTCATGCATGCGTTGCACTCGGCGGTTTTTAGGGCCTCCGCCGTCACTGCGGCCAGATAGCTGCCGCCAAACAGCTTGCCTGCGGCGGCCGCAGCTTCCACCCTGGCCGCATCGCCGCCCGAAAGGCCGCTGTGACTGCGCTGGGCGGGGTCGTAGTCCGCGCTGGTGCTCTGCATCACCTGCCATAGGGCGCGCATATTGGCGCGGCTCTGCGCCTCGGTCAGGCGGCTCTCTGTCAGGTCGCTGCGCAAAATCGCCTCCGGCAGCGCAAGGCCCTGGCTGTGCGCCGCCTCGATCATCTCGGTACAAGATAAAAAGGACATGGTTTTCTCCTATTTCTGTTTTATTTCCTTCCGGCTGCCGCCGGATTCCACGCGCGCGATCTCGCCGCCTCACCGGCCCGGATGGCGCAGCCCGCCCGGAGGAATTCCTCCGGGCCAAGCTGCTCGCCGCCGTACCTCCGCGTCGGGAGGGGAACGCCTCCGCAGCCCGGCCGCCTACTCGCCCTTCACGTCCGCCCGCTATTCTCCCTGCTCATCCACGTTCAGGCGGGTCACCTTGAGGATGCCCGGCACGGCGGCCAGCTGGCGCTCCAGTTCGGCCGGGATGGGGGAGTCGCACTCCAGCACCATGACGGCATAGCCGCCCGGCGCGGCGCGGAACACCTGCATCGAGGCAATGTTGATATGCCGCCGGGCGATGGCCGTCGTCACCTCGGCGATGTACCCCGGCGTGTCGGCATTGTGGATAATAAGGGTGTTGCTGTCGCCGCCGAAATCGGCGGGCACGCCGTCGATCTCCACCACCCGGATGCGCCCGCCGCCGATGGAGGCCGCCTTTATGGACAGGGTGCGCCCGCTCCTGCCCTCCAGCTCCAGCACCGCCGTGTTGGGGTGGGCCGCCCGCAGCTCTACGGGCTGGATGGAAAACTCCATGCCCAGCTGCCGGGCCAGCGCAAAGCTCTGCGGCAGGCGGGGGTCGTCCGGCTTCATGCCCAGCAGCCCGGCTACGATGGCCCGGTCGGTGCCGTGGCCGCGGCCTGTGGTGGCAAAGCTGCCGTGCAGCCCGATGCGCGCGCGCGCCGGCATTTCGCCCAGGAGCTTCTGCGCCGTATAGCCGATCTTGGCCGCGCCGGCGGTGTGGCTGGACGACGGGCCGATCATTACCGGCCCCAAAACATCAAATAGTCGCATAAAACCTCTCCATATAACCAAAATCCGGGCCTTCCTTTAAGAAAAAAACGCCCAATTTCCACTTTTATTATACCGCTTTTTGTTCTTATGTGCTATAATAAATGCTAAGACAATGCTCGTGGTGGCGGAAAATTGTTTTTCCACGCGGCCAATTCCATCGAGTGTGTTAAATCGTTCCCCGCCACGGGAACCACGGAGGGTAAATTCCTATGAAACTGGTAAATGTAGAAACACCGGAAAAAAGCGTCTGCAAAATGACCTTCAGCGCTTCCGCCGCCGAGCTGGAAGCCGCATCAGACGCCGTGTATGAGCGCACCCGCGCCACCTATACGATCAAGGGCTTTGCCAAGGGTCAGGCCGACCGCGCCCAGATCGAAGCGGATCGCGGCGAGCATGTGTTCTGGTACGACGCCATCAACGACCTGATGGACCGCGACGTGCCCGCCCTGTATGAAGCCGCACTGGCCGAGCGCGGCTTTGATCCGGTGGATGAGCCGACCTACGACCTGGTAAGCGTTAAAAAGGATGAAGGCTTTGTAGCCACCGCCATGGTAGCCTTGCAGCCGGAGCTGGAGCTCAAACAGTCCACCGGCTTTACGGTACAGTGCGTCACGCCGCCCACCACCGACAAAGAGGTGGAGCAGGTGATCGAGCGCCGCCGCCAGATGGCCGCCGAGCTGGTGCCCCACAAGGGTCCCGCCGTCAAGGGCAACACCGTCCACCTGGACTATGTCGGCTATATCGACGGCAAACAGTTCCCCGGCGGCACCGCCCAGAACCAGACCATCGAGCTGGGCCGCGGCCGCATGATCCCAGGCTTCGAGGACGCCATCCTCGGCCACCAGGCAGGGGATGAGTTTGATATCTCGGTGACCTTCCCGCTCCAGTATCAGGCGCAGGATCTGGCCGGCAAGCCGGCCGTATTCAAGGCCAAGCTGATCGACGTATGCGTGCGGCAGCTGCCCGCCCTAAACAGCGATTTTGCCAAAAAAGTGGGCAAGGCCGATACCATGGAGGAATACCGTGCCGCCGTGCGTAAGCAGATCGAGAACCGCAAGCACGAAAACGCCGTGACCCATGCCAAGAACCAGATCCTCGGCAAGCTGGCGGCCGCCGCAGAGGGCGAGCTGCCCAGCGTGTTGGTGGAGAGCGCCTATCAGAACGAGATGCAGCAGTTCCAGCAGCAGCTGCAAATGCAGCGTATGTCGCTGGACCGCTACCTGAGCCAGACCCAGCAGACCCGCGAGGCGTTCACCGCACGGGTACGCGCGGCGGCCGAAAACAACACCCGCGCCCGTATGGCGCTGCTTCAGATCGCGCAGAGCGAGGGGCTGGTGCCCACCGACGCCGAGATCGACGCCCAGCTGGCCCAGAAGGCCGAGCGCGCCAAAAAGACGCTGGAGGAGGTCAAGGAAAAGACTGACCTGCGCGCTCTGCGCCGCAACGAGGCCATCCGCCGCGCCGCCGATTTTGTGGTGGAGCACTCGACCATCGAGGAAAAGTGATCCGCTGCCCCTGCTCCTATATGCATACACAAAGGCCCCGCCCCTGCCGGAATGTTCCGGTGAGGCGGGGCCCGTTGTATTTGCAGGCGTTTTTATTCCGGCGCCCATGGCGTTTACAAAAGGCGCTTTTGCCGCGAAGCGCATCCCGCTCGCCGCTGGGCGCGTGGTGCCCCTTTTGGGCGGCGGACAGCCCGCCGGGTTTTAGCCCTGCGTCTTATAGCCGTCCGGGTTTTTGCTCTGCCAGTTCCAGCTGTCGGCACACATCTCCTCGATGCCGTACTCGGCCACCCAGCCCAGCTCTCGCCTGGCCTTGGAGGGGTCGGCGTAGCACTCGGCAATATCGCCCGCGCGGCGGGGGTCGATCACATAGGGCAGGGTCTTGCCGCAGGCCTTCTCAAAGGCGTGCAGTACCTCCATCACGCTGTAGCCCTTGCCGGTGCCCAAGTTGCAGATGAACAGGCCGCACTTGCTTTCCAGCTTTTTGATCGCACACACATGGCCGCGGGCCAGATCCACCACATGGATATAATCGCGCACACCGGTACCGTCCGGCGTGGGGTAGTCGTTGCCAAAGACATGAACCTTTTCCAGCTTGCCCACGGCCACCTTGGCGATATAAGGCATCAGGTTGTTGGGGATGCCGTTGGGGTCCTCGCCGATCAGGCCGGACTTGTGCGCGCCGATGGGGTTGAAGTAGCGCAGCAGCGCCACGTTCAGGCTGGGATCCGCCGCGCAGCAGTCGGTGAGGATGCGCTCGGTGAACGCCTTGGTCGCGCCGTAGGGGGAGGTGGGAGTGTGCAGGGGAAAATCCTCGGTGATGGGCACGCTGTCCGGGTCGCCGTAGACTGTGGCGGAGGAGCTGAACACAAAGTTATGGCAGTCGTGCCGGCGCATCACGTCCAGGATATTCAGGGTACAGTTAAAGTTGTTGGAATAATATTCGATGGGCTTTTGGCAGCTTTCGCCCACTGCCTTGTAGGCGGCAAACTGGATGACCGCGCCGATGTCCGGGCATTCGGCGAAGATCTTTTCCACGTCGTCCTTTTTCGTCATGTCCGCTTCGTAGAAGCGGAAGTCCTTGCCGGTGATCTGCCGCACGCGATCCAGCACCGTGGGGCAGGAGTTATAGTAGTTGTCCGCTACCACGATATCGTAGCCTGCGTTCAGCAGCTCGATGCAGGTATGGCTGCCGATGTAGCCGGCGCCGCCAGAAACTAAAATCGCCATCGTAACATACTCCTTTTTCCTGTTCGTCGGCCATCCATTGCCGATTGACCGGCCGGAGATCCCCGGCTAAGTAGAGCATACCCTTTTACTGTAAAAAATCCATTCAAAGCCGTACTCATTTCATGGATTATTCTCTCATTTTCAGCCCATCCCCGGCTTTTGCAGGCTCACAGCTTCCCGCACTGCTTGCCGGTAAAGAACCGCAGCGTGGTGGTGGCGCGGAATACCTTGCCCGCGCGCAGCAGCGTGGAGGGGAAATCCGGGTGGGAGGGGCTGCATGGGTAATGCTGCGTTTCGAGCGCAAAGCCCGCGTATTTCTCCATTTTTTTGCCGCCCTTGCCCGGCGTGGGGCAATCCTGCAAAAAGTTTCCGGTATAGAACTGGATGCCGGGCTGGGTGGTATACAGCTTCATGCTGATGCCGGTTTTATCGCTGGTGGCCCAGGCGCAGATGCTCTGGCTGGAGCCGCGGACCCGGTCGATCACATAGCAATGGTCGTAGCCGCCGCCCACCATCGTGGTCTGGGCAAAGCCGGTGTCGATCTCGCGGCCGATCGGCTTGCCCACCGTAAAATCCATCGGCGAATTTTTTACGGGAAGAATGTTGCCTGTGGGGCAGCACTGGTTGTTGCTCTCCAAATACTCAGAGGCATAGATGCGCAGCTTTTGCCGGAGCACGCTGCCGCCGCCGTCCAGATTAAAGTAGCTGTGGTTGGTCAGGTTGACGATCGTGTCCGCGTCGGAGGACACCCGGTAATCCATCCGCAGGGCGTTATCTTCGGTGAGCGTGTAACGCACGGCGATCTTCATATTTCCGGGGAAACCGTCCTCGCCGTCCGGGCTTTCAGCCTCCAGAAGAAGGGTATCGCCAAAGGCCTTCACGCGGTAGAGCTTGCGCGCAAAGCACCCGTGCAGATGGTTGGGGCCGTTGTTCGCCTCCAGCTGATAGGTTTTGCCCCCCAGGCTGAACGACGCAGCCTCGATGCGGTTGGCATAGCGGCCCACAAATGCGCCGCAGTAGGTGACCGTATCCCCCTCGTAACCGGCCATCGTGTCATGGCCCAGCACCACGTCTACCGGGCCGCTTTTGGCCGGGACAACGATGTTTTTAATAATGCATCCATAATCCAGTATACTGACCGAGAGGCCCCCCGGATTGGAAAGAATGTATTCCGTAACATTTGCCCCTTCTTTGGTAACGCCAAATGGAAGCGACCAAATTTTTGCCATGACCTTTTACCTCCTTATGGAGAGAATCCGTTGCTCTATAATTATGATTATATCACAAATTGCAAAAATGGTAGAGGAATTTTTTTAGGATTATTCCACAATTTTTTGGCCGTTTTTTTGTTTTTTTTGATTCTCTGATCTCCTCGACACAAAAAAAGCGGGCGGCCTGCGCCGGAATGCTCCGGTGAGGCCGCCCGCTGTGGCGCTTTTTGTTCTGATCCAGATGAGCTCCAAACGCATCTGCCAGGGCCCTGGCGCGCATTGCCGCGGCCGCACCCCGGAGCGTGCCAGCGGTTCCCCGCTGCCCTTACTCTTCTTCCAGCTTGCTCAGATCGCCGTTGGCGGCGATGGCCTTCTGGTAAAAATAGAGAAGCTCTGAATAAATCTGGTATGCAGATTGCCGAGTGAGCCGTGCCGATGACGAAGAGAAAAGCGCAGTTGCTACTGTGTGTATCAACGAGCATTTTCTCAAAGCCAGCGGTGCGGCGCAGCCGGCAAGATGCGTGCCATGCCCGAAGGGCGTGATTTGTTCAGAGGTTCCATAGAAGCTGTCCTTGCGCATGCG
>CAZYAX010000063.1:0-4546 GCA_964646195.1 uncultured Faecalibacterium sp.
AGATGAGAATCCATCTTTTTTCGGTTTGCTGTTTTATCCCGATAAGCATAAAAATAATTGAATTTTTTGATGGGGGCCTTTTGAATGTAAACGTTTTCAATTATTATTATAAAATACACGCGCGCAAGATGCAAGAGGCGTATTTCCTGTTTTACATGATACGCCTGTTCAAATTTTGTGCAGTTTAACAACAAAAAGGCCGCAGAACCGGTATCGTTTTCGCTCTCTACCGGCCCTGCGGCCCTTTGTCCGGATCATACGGCCCTGCGCCAGACCTCCACGCCGCAGACGGACACCGCCTGCACCTCGCCCAAATCCAGCGGTTCATCAAAAAAGTCACTGTATTCCACCTGGCCTTTGCCCGCCTCGTCCCCGGCATAGACGGTGCTCACGCCGGCGCTGATGCTGCCGGATACATACAGCTCCCCCTCTGTGGTCGTAAGCACCACATCCGGAACGGCCGAGGCCTCCAGCACCTCTCCGGTACCCTCCAGCGAGACGCCCACCGGCGAGACTGTCACCTGTGTCAGCGTCCAGGGCTGCATGTCCAGCGCGCATTCGGCCTCGATGGTGTCCGTCATTCCCTGCAGCACAAAGGTAGCATGCCAGCAGCCCCGCACGGCCTGCTCATAGGTACCGGCATAATAGCCGATGTGCAGCGCTTCCGGCTGTGCGTCCTCCGGCAAGGCCAGCACCTGCTCCTCCCGCTCAAAGCGCTCCCGGCCGTACAGCAGCTGGGCCAGGCCATCCCGGTCCAGATAGATGCAGGCCGTATCCAGGTCGTACCGGGGCCCGGTCTCGTCCGCGAGCAAAAAACGTACCGTGTTGTACCAGCTGCCGCCGTCCGGCTCCAGCAGGATGTGCAGCGAGCCATTGACCAGCCCCATGCCGCGCACCGTGAGCCACGGCAGGCCGGCCAGGGTAGTTTCCTCCACGGCCTTCAGCGTGGAGAACTGGCCGCCGTCCAGCTCCTGATACAGGCTGCCGGAGATGCCGCTGCTCACCTCATAGCCCTCTACGGCGCTGCCGACAGCGTCCAGCAGAGGCGCGGGATTCTGCGCGGCCACCTGGGCCACCGTAAGGCCCGTATCCACAAATTCGGTCTCGGCGTTTTGCAGCAGCACGTCGTCTATAAACAGCGTCACCTTGCGGTTTTCCATGGATTCGCCCCGGAGTGCCGTGCCCCGCAGGCGCAAAATCAGCGTGCCGTCCTCCCGCTCATAGACGTTTTCGCAGAAGGTATAGCCCATCCCGGTCACGCTGACCTGGGGCACGCAGGCCGTTTCGTCCAGGCGGTCCTGCCCGGTGAGGTCTTCCAGGCCCAGATAGATCACCACTGAGCGCCCGTCGTTCATGGCGGCGATCACCTCCATACGCAGGCCCTCCGCCTCGCACACCTCCTCCACCGGCTGCAAAAAGCCGATGGCCTCCCTGCTGAGCATGTTCAGCTTTTGGGCGTACTCCGGCATGGAAGCCAGCACGCCCGTGGCGCACATCAGCGACAGCGCAAAAACTGCGCATACAGAGAAAATACGCCGCCGCGCCGGGGCGCACTGCCGTGCGCTCTGCGCCGCATCGAGGATGCGCTGCTTTTTCCAGGGAGAGAGGGATCCCCGCCCGACCACAGGCTCCAGCGCCGCCCGCACCGACTCCTCACAGATCTTCACGCGCGATTCCCTCCAATCGTTTTTCCAGCAGAGTACACGCCCGCCGCAAGCGGACGCTGACCGTGGGCTGCGGCGCGCCCAAAATGCGCGCTATCTCGTTCACGGACATTCCTTCGTAATACCGCAGGACGATCACCTCGCGATACTTGGGCGGCAGCTCCAAAATCGCATGGCACAGCGCGCCCGTCTCATTTTGCTGCGGGCTACCGGCGGCTTCGGTTTCCGGCAAAAGCTCCGTCAGTTCCACATACCTGTTCCATCCGCTTTTTAAGTAGTCCTTGCAGGTGTTCACAAGCACCCGCATCACAAAGCTCTTGCCCACACTGTCATCCCGCCCTGAGCGGAAAATTTTTATGAACGAATCCTGCACCGCGTCCTCGGCCTGTTCGCGGCTGCCCAGATAGAGCATGGCGAGGCGCAGCATTTCGTCGCCGTATGTTTCCACCAAGGCGGTCATCGCCTCGTTGCTGATGGTATGTGGCACTTCTGCCTCACTTCCTTCCGGTGCGGCGCACCTGCCCGATCCCTTCGGTCATTGCGCCGCCGCCCTTCGCCCACGGCATACGGGGCAGACGCCATACCATCTCAAAAGCTCTATGCTATAGGTACGAGCGCCCCACGAAAAATATTTCACTTCCCCTTACAAAAGGCTAAAAATCTCCGCTGCCCGTCAAAAGGGCAGGTACCCCATCGAGCGGGCCCGCAGCAGCAGCCCGGCTACCAGCACCAGCAGCGCCAGCACCACAAACAGCGGGCTCACCGCGTCGCTTTGCCGCCGGCGCGAAGCTGTGCGCTTTGCTGCGGCGCGTTTGCCGCTGCTTTTGCGCGGCGTGGCCGCACTCTTTTTGCGGGAGGAAGCAGCTTTAGAGGCCGCTTTGCTCCCGCTGCCCCGGGTCTGGCCGCTGCGGGGGGTACCGGCAGTTTTGGACGAACCGCTGCGGTTCCCGCTACCGGCGGGCCTGCCCGCCGCCGTGCGGCTGCCGCCGGTGAATCTGTCCGGGACGGCCTCGCAGGCCCCCGCTACGCTGCGCCCGGATGTACTGCTGCTTTTCGCAGCCGCGCTGCGCGCCGCGGCGGTATCTTCCCGCGCGGCGCCAGTGGGGTACACGGTGACCTCCGGGCGGGCGGAGGCACTTTTTTCGCCTTTGCACCGGGCCAGATAACCCTCCGCCTCGCGGTAATAGGCAGCCAGCTCCTTTTCTCCCAGCGCCGTGCCCAGATACCCCTCCTCCAGGCTCTCGATTGCCTCGTTGAAGCACAGCGCCGCCTCGATGGCTGCCGCCTTGTCTGATGCATGGGCAGCCTGGTTGCGTGCCGTGCGCACCGCGTTGCAGGCCCGGCGCGCCGCCGCCGGCCTGGGTGTGCTGCCCAGCAGATCCAGCGGTCTGGCCGCGTCCTTTTCGGGGTCCAGCAGCACCCGCATGCAAAGGGTGGTATCCAGCTGCTGCCAGCTCGTTTTATTTTCCAGCGCGGGCAGGCGGTCGTAATAGTCCGGGCTCTCCTGCCGGCGCCGTTCTAGATGCTCCGTCAGCGCGGCCATGGTGTGCGCACCGGGCTTTTGCTCCCAGTGCCAGCGCAGCAGGCGGCGGCTGATCTCATCGCAGGACGCCTTGATTTCAAAGGCGGTCTGCAAATAATCCTCCGGCATTGGTTTTACCTCCTCCAATAAAGCGATGGCGGCGGGCGGCCGTTCCCATCCCTCAAACACAACGGGGGAAGCAGTCTTGCCCGCTTCCCCCGCCAATTTGTCTTATTTCTGTTTGGCTGCCTGGGCCTTTGCCTGCGTATCACAGGATAAACCTGCAATAGACAAAGCCGCTTAACGCGATGGCCGCGCAGATCAGCGCCGTGATGGGCGGCACCCAGCGGATGATGTTCTCCGCAACGGTATCCTGAAAATCGTCCTCGTCTTCCTCCGGCTCGTCCTCGTCCGGCTCATAGGCCGGCTGCGGGGCAGGGCGCCGCTCCCGGACCGGCGTGGGGCAGAACCGTGTCTCCTCTTCCTGCACGGGCGCCGGCTTTTCGGCCGCATGCGGCTGCACCGGCTCAAAGGAATGCGTCCCGCCGGCCTCGGCCTCCGGCCCGGCAGGCCGGGGTTCCGCCTTGCTTGCAACGCGGGTCGCCTCCTCCGCCACGATGGTGGCAGGCTCCGGCTGCTCCGCCTTCTCCTGCGGCTGCATCAGGGTATTGAGCGCGTTTTGCAGCAGGATGCGGTCGCAGTGGCACTCGCTGCAATAGACGGTGTCCTCCTCCTTGGGATGGAAGGCACCGCAGGCGCAGTACCAGCCGCTATCCAGCACCTGCGGCGCATACCGCAGGCCCTTGCGGCCCATGTGCTTGCTGAGCGCGGCCTGCAGCTCCTCCGGCAGGCGGCGGGGCGCAGGCAGGCGCACCCGCTTAATGTTATCCAGCCGGAACATACCCTGGCCGTTGTACACGCTTTTGAGCACCACATCCACGCTGGCGATGGGCTCCTGCGTGATAAATACCGCATCGTCCATACCGAACAGCTCGCCCGGCTGCACGTCCAGATCGCGGTATTCAAAGTTGTCCTCACAAAGGATCTCGCCCGCCGCGTTTTTGCATTTGAACGTCACATCCAGCGCAGTCAGCGCAGTCTGGGAAATATTTTTAAAGGTCAGGCACACGGCGTTATCGCCGCTCTGGTTGCCTCTAAGCAGCTCCACGCGCACGAACTGCACCGGGCTGCCCGGCGTATAGTAATTTGCGCGGGTCTGCGCAATCAGGTCAAAGCTTTCCTCCACAACACTCGCTCCCTTCCTGTCAGGCCTGTTCGCCGCTCTCCGGCGTATCCTGCTCCAGCGTATCCTGCTCCGGCGTTGCCGCATCGGGCCCCGGCTGAGGCTCTGCCGACGCAG
>CAZYAX010000063.1:4646-7520 GCA_964646195.1 uncultured Faecalibacterium sp.
CGCAGTCTCTGCGCGCTCGGCCTGCTCAGCCTTTTCCGCTTGCTCCACGGGCTGCACAGGGTCCGCTTTTGCGGCGGGTTCCGGCTTTGCGTCCGGTTCGTCGCCGTGCAGCGGAGACAGCGTGCCGCCTCTCATAATGGTATTGAACTCATCCTCGTTCAGCTTCTCGCGCGCCATCAGCGCCTGAGCCAGCGCGTGCAGCTGGTCAATGTGCTCGGTCAGCGTGCGGCGGCAGGTCTCGTAGGCCTCGTCGATGATATCCCGCATTTCGCCGTCGATCTCGGCGGCAGTGGTCTCGCTGTAGCCCTTGCCCTGGCCGATATCACGGCCCAGGAAGGTCTCCTCCTGCGCCGTACCGTACACCACAGGGCCCAGCCGCTCGGAAAAGCCGTAGCGTGTGATCATCTGGCGGGCGATATTGGTGGCCTGCTGCAAATCGTTGGACGCGCCGGTGGAGATATCCTCCAAAATGAGCTGTTCGGCCACGCGGCCGCCCAGGCTGGAAACGATGTCCTCAAACATCTCGCCCTTGGTCACATAGCTGCGATCCTTTTCGGGCAGGTACATGGTATAGCCGCCTGCCTGACCGCGCGGGATGATGGTGATCTCATGCACGCGGGGATGGTGCTTGCAGTAGTAGCCCGCCACCGCATGGCCTGCCTCGTGATACGCCGTGAGCTTTTTCTCCTCCGGCGTCACAACGCGGCTGCGCTTTTCGGGGCCGGCCATTACCTTCATAGAGGCCTCTTCGATGTCCTCCATCGTAATGGCCTTGCGGTTGCGGCGCGCCGCCAGCAGGGCGGCCTCGTTGACGAGGTTTTCCAAATCCGCGCCCGCAAAGCCCGCCGTGCGCTGGGCGATCACGCGCAGCGACACATCCGGAGCCAGCGGCTTTTTGCGGGTATGCACCTTGAGGATGTCCTCACGGCCCTTCACGTCCGGCAGGCCCACATACACCTGGCGGTCGAAGCGGCCCGGGCGCAGCAGCGCCTTATCCAGGATATCCGCACGGTTGGTGGCAGCCATCACGATGATGCCGTCGTTGGCCTCAAAGCCGTCCATCTCCACCAGCAGCTGGTTCAGGGTCTGCTCGCGCTCGTCGTGGCCGCCGCCTAAGCCTGTGCCGCGCTGGCGGCCCACCGCGTCGATCTCGTCGATGAACACGATGGCCGGAGCGTTTTTCTTGGCCTGATCGAACAGGTCACGCACGCGGCTCGCGCCGACGCCCACAAACATCTCGACAAAGTCCGAACCGGAGATGGAGAAGAACGGCACGCCGGCCTCGCCGGCCACGGCGCGCGCCAGCAGGGTCTTGCCGGTTCCGGGCGGGCCCACGAGCAGCACGCCCGTGGGAATCTTCGCGCCCACGCGGGTAAATTTCTTCGGGTTCTTCAGAAACTGCACGATCTCCTGCAGCTCCTCCTTCTCCTCGTCCGCGCCGGCGACATCCTTGAACGTCACCCGATTGTGGGCGGGATCCGCCTGGCGGGCGCGGGATTTGCCGAAGCCCATCATGCCGCCCTTGCCGCCGGTCTGCTGGCGCATCAGGAAGTACAGCAGCAGGGCGGAGAACAGAATGGTGATGATGAGCGGCATCCATTCCGCCAACCAGGAGGGCTGCGGCGGAAGCTCGGTGGCGAAGCTGAAGGCGTAGTCCGTGGGGCTCACGCTGTGATCGAGCAGGTTTTCGTAGATTTGGTTGACATCCTCATAGAAGCGGTCGGCGCTGGGGATGACGACATTGAAGTCGTAGGAGGCGGGGAAATCGGAATCCGCGATCTGGCTGTCCTCCTTCAGTCCATATAGCGTATTTTCCTGAATGACGACGCGCTCAATGGACATATCCGCCTGTTCCGCGGGCAGGGTCTCGCCCATGTCCGCGCGCAGATCCGCCTGCACCCACTCCAGGAAGTCGGAGTAGTTCAGCGTGACGGAAGTGACGGGACTTCCAGAACCAATCGTATAGGCGATGCCGAGAGCGGCCGCGATAATCAGAAAATACACCAGCGGCCCTTGCAGCAATCTCTTTTTCTTGTTCAAACCTTCGTCCTCTCTTTCCACATCAGAGAAAATCCCATATGATTCTATACCGCAAATTTAAACGCAGTATAAACCGCCGCCGCAGGGGCGCGGGGATCAGTTCTGGTAAATTTCGGGCTTCAGCACGCCGATGTAAGGCAGGTTGCGGTACTGCTCCGCATAGTCCAGCCCATAACCGACGACGAACTCGTCGGCAACCTCGAAGCCGGAGTAGTCGGATTTCAGCGTGATCCCAGGCGCGCGCCTGGAGGGTTTGTCCAGCAGGGTCGCCAGGCGGATGCTCGCCGCGCCGCGGGAGGCCAGCATGCGGGTGAGGTAGCTGAGGGTGAAGCCGCTGTCCACGATGTCCTCCACGATGATGACGTGCTTGTTTTCGATGGATGTGGACAGATCCTTGCGCAGTTCCACCTCGCCGGAGGCCTTGGTTTTGTTGCCGTAGCTGGAGACGGCCATAAAATCCATCGTCAACGGTACGTCTATATTGCGCAGCAAATCCGTATAAAACATTACGGCACCTTTCAGGATGCACACCATCGTGGGGTTTTTGCCTGCATAGTCCCTGGAAATCTCCGCCGCCATCTCCTTGACGCGGCGCTGAATCTGTTCCTCGGAAAAGAAAACCTTCTCGATATCGTTGTTCATCTGTAAACCTCCGGTTCTTCATCGGTTATGGGGTACATCCTGATGCGCGCACGCGCGCGCGTGGTTTCCTGAATTCGGGCCTCCTCGGCGATGCCCAGGCCGCCGGCCCAGAGCACGCGGTTTCCCACGGCGATCAGCGGCAGATAGTCCCGCAGGGGCCGGTCGACCTTGCGGTCGATCAGAAAGTCGGAC
>CAZYAX010000064.1:0-7506 GCA_964646195.1 uncultured Faecalibacterium sp.
CCTCTTCCTATTAAAAGAGTACCGTTCTTTTTCTTTCTGTCCTGTCCGTTTACTATTTTTCGCAGGCCCCGCCTGCGCACAGCGCCTGCACCTGGCGCGCCGCGGCTTCCACCAGGCGGCCGATGGGCTGGTCCGGCACGCCCGCGATGTAGTTGTCGCAGTGATTTACCGGCACTAGCACTCGCTTTGCGCCGCTTTGGCACACCGCCGCCGCCATGGCAGGGGTGATCTCCCCCAGCAGCGCGTCCGCAATCACGATGCCCAGCGGGCCCACGATCACGTCCGCGCGGCGGCAGTTTACGATCACGGCGTTTTCTCCGGTGGCCCCGCGCTGCGCGCCCGCCTTGAGCATGGCGGCCGTCGCCATGCTGTTGGTGCCCACCGCGATTAGCTCTGCCTCCGGGCAGGCCGCGCGCAGCGCCGCCGCCAGCTGGCGGCCCAGGCCGCCGCCCTGCCCGTCAATGACTACGATCCGCATGGCTTCTCCTTTCCGCGCCGGTCAGAAGTCGATCTCTTCCAGACGCAGCAGCGCCAAAATGTAGATCTTCAGCGCTTCCAGCAGCTTATCCAGCGGGGCGGCCTCGTTTGCGCCGTGCATCGGACCCCCGAAGGCCGGTAGCACGGTGTCGGCGTGCTCCGGGCCAAAGCTCACCGCATACGGGAAGTGGCGCGCATAGGTGCCGCCGCCCATCGTGAACGGCGTGGCGTTCTCGCCCGTCACCTCATTGTAGGTCTCGATGCAGGCCCGGATGGCCGGGGTGTCCGCGTCGATGTAGAAGGGCTTGTTGTCGCGGCAGTCCGTTAGCTGCGCGCCCTCGCCCACCGCGCTGCGGATAGCCTGCTCCAGCTTGCCGCCGTCGGTGGTGGTAGGGTAGCGGCAGTCCATCGTCTGCACAAAGCGGCCGTTCTCCATATACATGCGGCCCCCGATGATGGTCAGCGGGCCGAAGGGGCCGTCCTCGCAGGCGATATCCAGTCCCTCGCCCGCCGTGGAGGCGTGCAGCTTCTGCACCGCTTCGAGGTAGGCGCGCTCGGCGTCGTTGCACAGGCCATTGGCCAGCAGGTAGCCCGCCACCAGACCGATGGCGTTCAGCGTGCCCTGGGGCATGGCCGCATGGCCGGACTTGCCCCAGCCGCGCACCCGCACGCAGTCCCCTTCCGGCTCCAGCGTGATGTTGGGCGCGTTGCGCAGCTTGGAGATGTTGGCACGCACCAGCGCGCTGGCGCGGTCCGGCACGGCGTTGTTCGCCACACCGCCTTCAAAGCTCACAATCACGCCATTGCACACCGGGCTCACCAGATTTGCGCGAAACTGCCCCTTTTCGCCGTTGCACACCGGAAACTCTGCGTCCGGCGTAAAGCAGAACGCAGGGGCCGCGTAGTGCGCCAGATAATACTCCACGTCCTTCATGCCGGTCTCCTCGTTGTCGCCCACCAGCGCGCGGATGGGGTAGCGCAGGGCCACGCCCTCCTCCTTGAGGAACTTGAGCGCGTACAGCGCCGCCACCATGGGGCCCTTGTCGTCGGCCACGCCGCGGCCCAGCAGCCAGCCGTCCCGCACGCGCATGGTAAAGGGGTCGGCGTCCCAGCCGTTGCCTTCGGGCACTACGTCCACATGGCAGATCATGGCCAGATACTTTTCGGCGTCCGCGCCGGCCAGCTCGGCATAGCCTATGTAATTTTCGCAGTTGCGGGTGGCAAGGCCCATGCCTGCGGCCAGCTCCAGCGTTTTTTCCAGCGCCGCCTTTGCGCCGGGGCCAAAGGGCGCGCCCTCGACCGGGGCGGCCTCCACGCTGTTGATGGCAACCAGCGCCGAAATGTCCTGTAGGATCTGCTCCTGGTTGCGCTTGATGAACGCATCGATCCGGTTAGTAAGCTCCTGATTCATGGTGATCTGTTCCTTTCCTTATTCACATTGGGCCATGGCCCGCATTGAAACGCACAGTGAATATTGTAGCATATTTCCCCTCACTTTTCCATAACATTTTTTTGGAGGGATCTATATGCAGCTTTTCACCCTGCTGGGCGGGCTCGGCCTTTTTTTATATGGAATGCAGCTTTTGAGCGGCGCGCTCACCGCACTGGCCGCCGGCCGGCAAACGGGGCTTGCAGGCGGCGCGGGGCTGCCTGGCGGACAGGCGGTGTATACGGCGGGCAGCGCCCGTTCCTTAGGCGCGCAAAAAGGCCCGGCGAATGGCGCGGGGCTGCCTGGTAGGCAGGCGGACACGGCAGGTTTGCCGGACCAACGCGCTTTGCCCAGCCGGCGCCCCGCCAGCCTGCGGCGCTTTTTTGCCCAGGTGGCGCGGGGCGCTGGCATTACCGCCGTGGTGCAGAGCAGCAGCGCCGTGACGATGTTTGCGCTCTCCGCTGCGGATGCGGGCGTGCTTTCGGCCATGGAGGCCATCGGGCTTTGCTGGGGCGCGAACCTCGGCACTACCATCACCGGGCATTTGCTGGCGCTCTCCCGCGCAGGCGGACTGTTTGCCCGTCTGCTGCCCGCCGTGCTGTGCCCGCTGTGCTGCTTTCTGGGCAGCCTGGCACAGCTCGTTTCCAAAGGCCGCTCTGCGCTTTGGGGCCAGGCCCTGCTGGGCTTTGGGCTGCTGTTCACCGGACTGGACGGCGTACAAAGCGGCATCCTCCCCTTGCTTACCGGCGGCAGGCTCTACGACTTTTTGCACGCGGCCCAGAGCAGCTATCCGGCCGCGCTGCTGGCCGGTACGCTGCTGGCGGCGGCGCTGCAATCCTCCAGTGTGGCGCTGGGCCTCTTGCAGACCATTGCGCTCAGCGGACAACTCTGCTGGGAGGCCGCGCTGCCGCTGGTGCTGGGCGTGAACATCGGCACCTGCTCCACCGTGCTGGCCGCCTGCCTGGGCGCGGCGCACGACCGGCGCGCGGCGCGTCAGGTTGCGCTGGGGCACCTGTGCTTTAACCTGGTCGGCAGCGGCGCGGCTTCTCTGCTGCATGTTGTTCTGCACGACGCCGCGTTCTGGCACGCGCCGGCGGGGTTTGTCTCTCTCGCCTGGCTGCAAACCGCTTTCAACGTCGCGACGCTTGCCTTTTTCTTGCTGCTCATAGCTGCGCTGGCCTTGCTGCGGCCGGACGCGCTGTGCATGGCAGGCAGCACTCCAGGCGCCCGGCCCGGGCCGCAAAAGGTACGGCGGCATGGGTGAGCCGGAAGCTGCATTGCAGCAGCAGGCGCCCCGCATGATAGCCGGGCGCAGGCCACAGTATAGCGGCAAACGCCTGGCGCAGCGTGGCGCAGGCGCAAACCACACAGCAGCAAACGCCCCCGTCCGGAGACGGGGGCGTTCAGGTGGATCAGATATTTTTAAGTAATTTCAGAAATTGCTTGAAAAATCAGGCCTTTTCCTTGCTGCCGAACAGGAACTTGCAGCCGTCGATCAGCAGCAGCACAGCCAGCACCAGCATCGGGACGATGATGACGCACTGGAGCACGTTGGTGAACAGGTCGGTGCCTGCCAGGATCAGGGTCACGTTGGTCTTGAAGGTCAGCACCATGGAGACCATGGATGCCGCGGCCATGAAGATCATCGGGGGCAGGAACATTTTGTTATTGCAGCCAATCTTCTTCATGTACACAGCAGCGGCCATCAGGGCAGGCACGGCAACCATCTGGTTGGCAGCGCCGAACAGGGGCCAGATCTTGCTGTAACCGGCCACGACCAGCAGGAACGCCAGCGCGATATTGAAGATGGTGGAAGCGTACATGTTCTGCATCAGCTTGCCAAAACCCTTGGCCTCAGAGCCGTCCTCCGGCTGGAACATCTCCTGGAGGGTGAAGCGGCCCAGACGGCAGCAGCTATCCAAAGAGGTGAGGCAGAAAGCGGAGACCGCCAGAGAGATCACGGTGAAGATAACCTGGCTGCCGCCAAACCAGTTGGAAACAGCCGTTGCCAGAACGATGGCCGGGGTAGAACCGGCCTCGGTGTAGAACACAGCTCCCTTGGCGGCAAAGGCCGCGGCAAAGCTATCGCTGGTGAACAGGGAGCCGACAGCGATCAGGGAAATGACAGCCAGAACGCACTCCAGCAGCATGCCGCCGTAGCCGATCATCTTAGCGTCCTTCTCGTTGGAAAGCTGCTTGGAGGTGGTGCCAGAAGCAATCAGGCTGTGGAAACCGGAGCACGCACCGCAGGCCACCGTGATGAACAGCGCCGGGAACAGGAAGTTGCTGCCCACCTTGAAGCTGGTAAAGGCAGGGATGCCCACCGTGGGGTTGGCGACAAAAATGCCAACAACGGCAGCCGCGATCATAAAGTACAGCAGGAAGCTGTTCAGGTAGTCACGGGGCTGGAGCAGGATCCACACCGGAGTGACGGAAGCGATCGCGCAGTAAACGAACACAACCACACGCCAGAACCACACGGTGGAGCCGCTGAACACCAGCGGGAACTGCAGGCCGACCACAACGGCCAGCGCCAGAACGGCCACGCCCGCAACGGTGGAAACCAGCAGCGGGGCATGCTTGCGGTAGACCACGAAGCCGAACGCAATGGCCAGAGGGATAAACAGCATCGAAGCCATGGCCACCGAGCCGTTTGCCGTGGAAGCGGCGTCCGGCGTGCAGTTAAAGGTCTTGGCCACGATATCGCCGAAGGCCGCATCAACCAGCAGCATCACCAGCCATACGAACACGGAGAACATCATCTTGCACTTGTGGTTCAGGGTGACCTCCAGCACTTCACCGATGGACTTGCCCTTGTTGCGGATCGAGATAAACAGTGCGGAATAGTCCTGCACAGCGCCGATGAAAATGCCGCCCAGCAGGATCCACAGCGTGACCGGCAGCCAGCCAAAGTAAGCGGCCTGGATGGGTCCGTTGATAGGGCCTGCGCCGGCGATGGATGCGAAGTGGTGGCCCAGCAGCACCGGAGCCTTGGCGGGGCAGTAGTCCACGCCGTCTTCGTATTCAAAGGCCGGAGTCTTCCGGTTGGGATCGACACCCCACTGCTTGCTCAGCCAGCCGCCGTACAGCACATAGCCGGCCACGCAGGCCAGGATGCCAATGACCAGTAAAAGAATACCATTCATTGTTTTTTTCCTCCCTTGTGTCTAAAACACAAATTACCTATAAACAACGGGTCTGATCCTCCCGTGTTTACCATGATTCAGCGCGCCCGTTCTGCTTTCTGCGCGTTTTTCAGCACCAGGCCGTACAGCTTTTTGAGGCTGCGGCCTGCCCGGTTGGTGGTCATCGTGCCTGTTTCCAGATCCACCAAGATCACCCGCAGCTCGCTGTAGCCCCGCAGGTAGAACCGGTAATATTTCGTCATGCGGCACGCCTCCACGGCCCTGCGGGCCGCTTCGTCCGGCGTGCGCTGGCTCAGCAGAACCAGCGACAGCCAGGTGTACTGGTGGTCCTTGGGCGGCAGAGGCTCGCCCCCGCGCACAAACTGCGGCTCCATGGTCTCCTTTGCCAGCCGGCACAGGCTCTCCACCTGCTGCGCGGTCGGCGCGAGGTCAAAGGTATCGAACAGCGTGAATTCGTGGCTGTCCGCATTCCAGAGCGTGGTGCCCACCACCCGCACATACTGATCCTCATGCGCATGCATGGCCGCCAGCGCCGCGTGAGTCTCCCCTCCCAGCTCACAGGGAACAGTGAGGTCGAACGAGCCCTCATAGTAGCTCAGCGTCCGCCGCAGAAAATCCTGTACTTCGATCACAGTGTGCCGTTCTCCTTTTCCTGCCCCGCCAAAAGCGGCAGCATCGTGAATTTTAATTTTTTCCGGCGTGAAGAATATTTTATACCCATCTCGCCAAATCGTCAACGTACAAAATCAACAAAAAGGCCGCAGAAAAGCAGCCCTTTTGTTTACATATTATTCATAGTTTGTTCAAAACGCCATGTTGGCGCATTTTTGTGGGCGATCCGGCAGCAAAAAAGCACCTCATTCCTGTTGCATAGGAAAAGCTGGCACGACCCGCTCCGGCCCCTTTTCTCCTCCGGCAAACTTGCGGGAGCCGTACTGCCAAGCGCCTGGTGCCCGTGGGATACATGGGATACATTTACCCCACCGCAAACAGGCTGCTGAGCACGCCCAAAAGGCCCGCGCTCGCCAGCCCCATGATGATGCCGGCCAGCAGTACGCCGCCCATGCAGGCGATGAGCACGTCCTTGAACTTCATGTCCAGGATGGACGCCGCCAGCGTGCCGGTCCACGCGCCCGTGCCCGGCAGCGGGATGCCCACAAACAGCAGCAGCGCCACCGTGAGGCCGCGGCCCGCTTTGGCCTCCAGGGCGCGGCCCGCCTTTTCGCCCTTGACGATGAAAAACTTGCAGATGCCGCCGATCAGCGGCTTGTCGCAACCCCAGATGAGAAAGCGCCGCGCAAACAGGTAGATGATGGGCACCGGCAGCATGTTGCCCGCCACACACACGATGTAAACCGGCAGCGCACCCAGGCCCATCCCCAGCCCTACGGGGATCGCACCGCGCAACTCGATCAGCGGCACCATGGAAATCACAAAAATCATCAGATATTTTTTCAGCATAGCTTCTCCCTTACTTGCCCATCCGGCGGGCGGCATTGTGTTCCGGCAGGCCCCTGCCTGTTCCCGCCGGGACGCGCGTCAAAGCGTCCGCTGCGGCCTGTCCGGGGCTTTCTGGCACCCCTAAGGCTGCCAATATTATTTGTATGCCCTGCACTGCGTGCAAATCACCTGTTCATTACAGCTCGATCTGCAGCTCCACCGGGCAGTGGTCGGAGCCGAAGATCTCATTGTGGATCTCCGCAGCGCGCACCCGATCCGCAATGCGGTTGGAGACGATAAAATAGTCGATGCGCCATCCCGCGTTTTTCTCCCGCGCACGGAAGCGGTAGCTCCACCAGCTGTATTTTACCTCGTCGGGGTGCAGCAGGCGGAAGCTGTCTGCAAAGCCAGCGGCCAGCAGCTCGGTCATCTTGGTGCGCTCCTGATCGGTAAAGCCCGCGTTCATGCGGTTGGTCTTGGGGTTTTTGATGTCGATCTCCGCGTGCGCTACGTTCAGATCGCCGCAGAGGATCACGGGCTTTACCGCGTCCAGCCGCAGCAGGTATGCCCGGAAGGCGTCCTCCCACGTCATGCGGTAATCCAGCCGCTTGAGGCCATCCTGGCTGTTGGGCGTGTAGCAGTTCACCAGGTAAAACTCCGGGTACTCCAGCGTCAGCACCCGGCCCTCGTGGTCGTGCTCCTCGATACCAATGCCGGTGGTCACCGCCAACGGCTGACGCCGGCAAAAGCACGCCGTGCCGGAGTAGCCCTTTTTCTCGGCGGAATATGTATATTCTGCGTAGCCCTCCGGGTGAAAATCCGCCTGCCCCGGCTGCATCTTGGTCTCCTGAATGGAAAATACATCCGCATCCAGCGCCGCGAAAGCCCCGGCAAAGCCATGGCTCAGGCAGGCGCGCAAGCCGTTAACGTTCCAGCTGATCAGTTTCATGTACATCCCTTTCTCTGTTTTACCTTCAAGGGAAGCTCTGAATAAATCTGGTATGCAGATTGCCG
>CAZYAX010000065.1:0-7440 GCA_964646195.1 uncultured Faecalibacterium sp.
AGTAAAACAGCTCCTGCACACAAAAGCGACTGAAACTACGGAAATATTTTGTGCATTTTTCACAGTTTCCCACGCCAAGTTTTGGTGATATAATAGTTCTAATAGCTGGGCGCCTGCGCCATAGCGTGCGCCAGCAGCTCGGGAATAAAATCGTTCTGTTACGGAGGATTTGGATGGCCGAAAAGGGCATTGAATTGAACAGTGTGGAGGTTGCCGCGGCGGTGTTTGGGAATTGTGACCGTAACATCCGCCTGCTGGAGAGGGAATTTTCTGTTACGGCGGTCTGCCGCGGCACGGCACTCAAGCTGACCGGAGAAGCGCCGGATGTGGCCGCCGCCATGCGCGCAGTGGAGGGGATGCTGCTTTTGGTGGAAAACCATACGCCGCTGGAGGAGCAGACGGTCCGTTACTGCATCAGTCTGGCACACGACGGCGAGGAAAAACGGGTGAAAGAGCTTACCGAGGATTTCGTGGCGGTCACGGTCAAAGGCCGGCCCATCCGCCCCAAAACCCTGGGGCAGAAGGAATACCTGCATGCCATCCGCACCAATGCGATCACCTTCGGCGTAGGGCCGGCGGGCACCGGCAAGACCTACCTGGCAGTAGCAATGGCGGTCAAGGCATTTAAGGCAAAGGACGTTTCCCGCATCATCCTTACACGCCCGGCAGTAGAAGCAGGCGAGAAGCTGGGCTTTTTGCCCGGCGACCTTCAGCAGAAAGTGGACCCCTACCTGCGCCCGCTCTACGATGGCCTGTTCGATATGCTGGGGGCCGAGACCTACGAGCGCCTGATCGAAAAGCAGATCATTGAGGTGGCGCCGCTGGCGTATATGCGCGGCCGCACGCTGGACGATTCCTTCATCATCCTGGACGAAGCGCAGAACACCACGCCGGAGCAGATGAAAATGTTCCTCACCCGCATGGGCGTGGGCTCCAGGGTGGTCGTGACCGGCGATGTGACCCAGATCGACCTGCCCGACCGCACCCGCAGCGGCCTTGTGGACGCCTTGCATGTGCTCAAGGGCATCGGCGGCATTGCTCAGGTCTATTTTACCGAAAAAGATGTGGTTCGCCACCGTCTGGTACAGGAGATCGTAAAAGCCTACGATGCAGCGGCCCAGACCAGCCCCGCCAGACACGAGCAAAAATAAACAGAAGAGGAGAAGGCAGTTATGTCCAATAAAGTTTTGATTACCAATTCACAAAAAGCAGTCAAGATTCCTTCGGGGCTGCGTATCCTGATCCGCCGGGCCTGCAATGCCGTATTGGAGTTTGAGCATTTCGGCTCTCCGGCGGAGATCAGCGTCACCTTTGTGGACAATGCGGCGATCGCGGAGCTGAACAACCAGTACCGCAACCGGCCCATGCCCACCGATGTGCTCAGCTTCCCGCTGGGCGAAAACGGCGTATATGATATCGACGAGAACAACGGCTGCAAGATGCTGGGCGATATCGTCATCAGTATGGAGCGCGCCATGGAGCAGGCCGAGCTGTACGGCCATCCGCTTCAGCGGGAGGTCGCGTTCCTCACAGTACATTCCATGCTGCATTTGCTGGGCTACGACCACGAAAAGGGCGGTCTGGAAGCGATGCGGATGCGGGAAAAAGAGGAAGCCGTTCTGATCCAGCTGGGCCTGCCGCGCACGGTAAGCTATACCACCGACATGTAAGGGAACCTTTTGGCAGAAAGAAAAACAGACAGGAGCCATCATTTTGAAAAATGCACCGCTGACCGAAAAAAAACAGGACACCTCGTCGGTCTTTGTGGCCGTTGTGGGCCGCCCGAACGTGGGCAAATCCAGCCTGACCAACCGGCTGGTGGGGGAGAAGGTGGCCATCGTCACCTCCAAGCCCCAGACCACCCGCACCCGCATCACGGGCGTGATCACCCGCGGCCTGCGGCAGTACGTTTTGCTGGATACGCCGGGTGTGCACAAGGCCCGCAATAAGCTGGGCAAACGGATGGACAAGACCGCCAGCGACTCGATGTCGGACGTGGACGTTACCATGATGCTGTTTGAGCCCTATGGCGCGCTGAACGAATCGGAGCAGGCGCTGGTGGAAGCGCTGCGCGGCGGCGGCCCGGCGATTGCGGTCATCAACAAGGCCGACCTGGTCAAAGAGCCTGCCGACTTGGACGCGCGCAGAGCGGAGCTTGCCGCGCTGGGTGTGTTCGACGGCATATATACGATCAGCGTGCGGCGGGATGAGAACTGCGAGACCCTGTTTGACGTGCTGGGCCGCTACGAGGTACAGGGCCCGCATTATTTTGACGACGACGCCTACACCGATATGCCGGAAAAGGAGTTGGTGGCCGAGCTCATCCGGGAAAAGGCGCTGCTTTTTATGCGGGACGAGATCCCGCACGGCATCGCGGTGATCGTGGAGCGCTTTAAGGAGCGGACGGATAAAGATATCGTGGATATCGACGTGAATATCTACTGCGAGCGGGAGAGCCATAAAGGCATGGTGATTGGCAAGGGCGGCGCGATGATCAAGAAGATCGCCAGCGCGGCCCGCATGGATTGCGAGGAGTTTTTGGGCTGCCGGGTCAACCTGCAATGCTGGGTCAAGGTCAAGACGGACTGGCGGGACAATGAGTTTTTGCTCAACAGCTTTGGTTTTAAGCAAAGCGTGCAGAGGTAAAAACGATGGCGCCTTCGCTTAAAGCTTAAATCGCGGCCAAAGCCTTGGCGCGCATTCCGGCGGCTCCTATATGGATGAGCCCCAAAACCATTTAGCCGGTACAGAGCGCCTACGGTTCCGGTTTCTATGCGCAGCTGCCAGAACCGGACATATTTCCCGGGAATATTGCGCTAAGATGGAGTGGACACTAAACCAAAACGGACTGATTTCTGCCTGAAATGGGGTGCTTACACATCTTGGATCAAGAAAATTTTTGGCAGGCCTTTGCTTACACAGGCAATATCCAACGCTATCTCGATTATAAACAGGCGGCACAGCAGCCGCCGTCCGGTCCAGTGGGAGAAAAAACAGATGGAAGTTGTTGTAACACCGGGCCTGGTCCTGCGGGAGATCCGCTATAAAGAGTCGGATCGTATCCTTACGATGCTTACACCGGGGCTGGGCGTGATTTCGGCCTCGGCCAAAGGGAGCCTGCGGCTGAAAAGCAAACTTTTCAGTGCCTGCGGGCTTTTTTGCTATTCCGAGTTCACATTGCTGCCCGGCAAAAATATGTATACCGTGCAGGAGGCTGCGGTCAAAAATGTATTCCATGGCCTGTCCGGCAGCATCGAGGGCATGAGCCTGGCGATGTACCTCTCGGAGATGGCGCTGGCGCTTTCGCCTGTGGGCACGGAAGCCGAACAAGAACTGCGGCTGCTGCTGAACTGCCTATATATGATCAGCGAGCAAAAAGCCGACCTGCGCGTGGTCAAGGCTGTGTTCGAGATGCGCACCTTCAGCGAGTGCGGCTTTCTGCCGCAGTTGCTGTGCTGCAAGGGCTGCAAGGCTTACGACGGCGAGCGCTTTTACCTGGACATGGAAGAAGGCTACCTGCTCTGCTCGGACTGCGCTGCAAAGGCCCAAAAGCAGTGCAATTTGGACGCGGGGGCGCTGTTCGCGCTGCGGCACATCTGCCTTGTGGAAGATAAGCGCATTTTTGCGTTCAAAATCTCCGTGGGCAGCCTGAAAAAGCTTGCCGCTGTGGCCGAGCGTTATGCGCTGGTGCATCTGGACAAACCGCTGAAAAGCTATGAATTTTTGAAGAGCGTTCTTCCATGAGCGCACAAGAGATAAAAGATACAAAGGATACTATATGGAAACAAGCTATTTAAAAACGCTGGAATTGAATAAGATCATCGAACGCGCCGCCGGTTTTTGCGTGTGCAGGGAGGCAAGGGAGATGCTGTTGGCGCTCACGCCGCAGTGCGATGCAGACGAGGTGCGCTATGCGCTGAGTCAGACGGACGCCATCAACACGCTGCTGATCAAAAACGGCTCGCCGCGGTTCGGCGGCGTGGAGGGCGTGAGCCTGCTGGCAACGCGCGCAGTGAAGGGCGGCGTCCTCTCAATGGGCGAGCTGCTGCAAGTGGCCGGCGCGCTGCGCAATTTTCAGAACCTGGCTGCCTGGTACGGCTCCACCGAGCACGACGCGCTGCCTACGGACGACCTGTTTTACGCGCTGGCCCCGCAGCCGGGGCTGGAAAAGCAGATCTCGGACGCGATCCTCGCGCCGGACACGATGGCGGACACGGCTTCCCATACGCTCAACGACCTGCGCCGCAAGATCCGCGCCACCGAGAACAGCATCCGGGATCGGCTGGAGAGCATGGTGCATGGGACGGATTCCTCCAAATACTTACAGGAGACGGTAGTCTCCATCCGCAACGGCCGCTATGTGGTGCCGGTAAAGAGCGAATATCGGGGAGAGGTGAGCGGCATCATCCACGACGTATCCTCTACGGGTGCGACCGTATTTGTGGAGCCGCAGGCCGTTGTGGAGGCCAACGCCCGCATTTTGCAGTACCGCGCGCAGGAGGCGCAGGAGATCGAGCGCATCCTTGTGGCATTTACGAGCCAGGTGGCGGCCATTGAGCCGCAGTTCCAGTACAGCTATAAGGCGATGCTGGAGATCGATGTGCTGCTGGCCAAGGCCCACCTCGCGCTGGAGCAAAAGGCATTCCGGCCCGGCGTCCGGTACGAGTCCTCGTTCTCGCTGCTGCATGCGCGCCATCCGCTCATCGATCCGGCCAAGTGCGTGCCGGTCAACATCGAACTGGGCGCGGAATACGATTCGCTGATCATCACCGGCCCCAACACCGGCGGCAAGACCGTGTCGCTCAAGACTGCGGGCCTTTTGTGTGCCATGGCCCAGTGCGGCTTTTTGATTCCGGCGGACGAGCGCAGCGAGGTGTGCGTGTTCCAGGAGTTTTTGGTGGATATCGGCGACGAGCAGAGCATCGAGCAGAGCCTGTCAACATTCTCCGGCCATATGAAAAAGATCACGGGCATTTTGGAGCAGGCGCGGCCCGAAACGCTGGTGCTGCTGGATGAGCTGGGGGCGGGCACCGACCCCGCCGAGGGCGCGGCATTGGCCGTCGCCATCATCGAGGCGCTGCGCCGCCGCGGCGTGCTGCTGATGGCTACCACCCATTACGCGGAGCTCAAGGTCTTTGCGCTGGAAACGCCCGGCGTCGTGAACGCCAGCTGCGAGTTTGACCTGGAAACGCTGCGCCCCACCTACAAGCTCAGCGTGGGCGTGCCGGGCAAGTCCAATGCGTTCCTCATCAGCGAAAAGCTGGGGATCCCGGCGGCGGTGATCCAGTCGGCGCAGCAGCACCTTTCGGCGGACGATAAGAGGCTGGACGCAGTGCTGGGCCAGCTGGACGACCTAAAGCTCCAGCTCAAGGCCAGCCAGGACGAGGCCGAGAGGCTGCGCTACGAGGCGGCCCATCAGCTGGAGAGTGCCCAGAAAAAGAGGGAAGAGCTCATCCGCCAGGGCGAAAACGAGCTGGAAGCTGCGCGCAGCAAAGCCCGCGCGCTGGCGCAGCAGGTGGAAAGCGAAGCCTATGCATTGACCGACGAGCTGCGCCGCCTGCAAAAGGACGAGCGCATGACCGCGCAGCAGCGCGCGCAGCGTGCCCGCGAGATCGCCAAAAAGGAGACCGAGGAGCTGTTTTCGCACACGGATGTGGTCCATAACCCGGTGCGGGAGTTCGTGCCCCTCAAAGAGGTGAAAATCGGGCAGGAGGTCTGCATTGCCGAGCTGGATCAGCTGGCCACCGTGCTGGCGCAGCCGGATAAAAACGGGGATGTGTTGGTGCGCGCGGGCATCATCAAAACCAAGGTGCCTCTCAAAGGCCTCAAGCAGCCGGATAAGCTGGTGCGCGATGCAAAACCTCAGACCAGGGCACAGCAGCGCTATTCCCGCAAGACGGGCGATGCCCAGAAGACCGGCGGCCATGTGGAGCGCGTACAGCGCAGCGCCAAGATGGAGTGCAACCTGCTGGGCCTGACCGTGGATGAAGCGCTGTATGAAGTGGATACCTTTTTGGATCAGGCGATATTGAACGGGCAGACCATGGTGTATCTGATCCATGGCAACGGCACCGGCGCGCTGCGCACGGCAATCCAAAAGCATCTGCGCGGCCACCGGCAGGTAAAAAGCTTTCGCCTGGGCCGGTATGGCGAGGGCGAAAGCGGCGTGACCGTGGTGGAACTGAAATGAATTTCCTGATAAAATCGCCCGGAAGCTGCAATAACCGGGTGATTTTTCTCGTTATAAAAAATAGGGGCCTCTGCTTCTATCTGGCCTGTACGCCAGGGCTTTTGCCGCGATCGAAGTAGAGGTTCCGTAGAAAGAAGTAAAACAGAGAACCGTTTACACAAACCCTGGAGAAATCCCCGTATACCGGCTGGGCTGCGCCCGGGCGCGGACGATGGATTTCCCGATGGCTATGTATCGGTTCCTCAAAAGGAATTCTACCATGAGCAAAACATATACCCAAAAACGCAGAATCGGAAATCATGCAAAGACCCAACGGCGGAGAAAAAAGCGCTCCGGAGGCCCCCATATCTGGTTTGCGCTATTGCTGCTGGCCATCGCGCTTGGCGCTTACAGGGCCGGTTCCTCCTGGATGCAGAGTCTTTTGCCGCAGCCGGGGGAGCAGGAGTCTGCGCCGACGGAGGATGATTTCCGCCCGGAAGTGGGCGACCCGCCGTACATTATCGCGGTGGATGCCGGGCACGGCGGCGGTGACACCGGCGCAATCGGCGTAATCGAGGAGCGGTACATGACCGCAATGACGGCGCAAAAGCTGACCGAGCTTTTGGAGGCGGATGAAAACTACATCCCGGTGCCGACCCGCGCAAGCTACGATACCACGGCAAAACCCAGCGAACGGGTAGAGGAGGCAAACCGGCAAAACGCCGATCTGATTCTGTCCATCCACGGCAACTCCGCCGCAACCGGCGCGGCAGGCTTTGAGTGTTATCCCATTACACCGGGCCGGGCGAACCATGACGAGAGCATGTACTTTGCGCGGCTGATCTCCGCAGGCATGAAGGAGGCAGGCCACAGCCTGCGCGGCAAAGGCGGCGTGCGGTACATTTATTATCAGGAAAACAACGAAAAGAGGATCGTGGAGATCAGTGATACCAGCGTGCATACTGAGACGACCTTCACGATTTTGGAATACGCGGCGTGTCCGGCCGTGTTGGCGGAGCAATGCTTTGTGACCAACGCCGATGATGTGGACCGCTTTGGCGACGAGGACGGCTGTGCGTTATCGGCTGGAATTTATTACGAAGCGATCTGCGCTTATTTTGGCACGCAGCCGCGTGCCGGTAACTGAATGCGAAAGCAGCGATGCAACTGAAAACAAAAAAGAAACGCTCTCTGGGTCCGGCTCGATGCCGCATGGAAGTTTAGGCTGCGGGGCCAAAGTAGGAGAGCGCTGTTTTTTGGCTTTGTTTTTT
>CAZYAX010000066.1:0-7427 GCA_964646195.1 uncultured Faecalibacterium sp.
CCAGCTTTAGTATACCGCATCCGCGGCCTTTGCACAAGAGCCAATCGTTTTGCCTGCATGGCTTACACATAAAGGCCCCCACCCAGCTGCCCTGAGCAACGGCGCAGGAGTTTTCCCGGCCAATGTCCAGAAGGTGAGGCCCGTTGCCATAGGCAATGGGTGGAATCCCGGGTTCCGGGCTATTTGCGGGAAATGCTCCTATGCCGCGCTCTTGATGCCGCTTTTGGCAGCAAAGCGCTTTCTTGTGCAGGCCCGCTGTTCAGCCCAGCTCCCTTGCGGCCGCAGTCAGCGCTGCCTCGATCACCTTGTCCATATCATAATATTTGTATTCACCCAGGCGGCCGCCGAACACGACGTCCTGCTCCGCCCCGGCCAGCGCCCTGTACTGTTCATACAGCGCCCCGTTGCGCGCGTCGTTCACCGGATAATACGGCTCGTCGCCCGGTTTCCACTCGGCGCTGTACTCGCGGCTGATCACGGTCTTGGGCTGCGTGCCAAACTCAAAGTGCTTGTGCTCGATGATACGGGTGTAGGGCGTCTCGGCGTCGGTGTAGTTGACCACTGCGTTGCCCTGGTAGTTTTCCGTGTCCAGCACCTCGGTCTCGAAGCGCACGCTGCGGTATTCCAGTGCGCCCAGCCGGTAGCCGAAGTAGGCGTCCACGGGGCCGGTGTATACCACCCGGTCCGCCAGCGCATCCAGCTTATCCTTTTCGGCCAGATACTCCACGCCCAGCCGCACCTCGGTGCCCTCCAGCATCCGCTCCACCATACCGGTGTAGCCGCCATTGGGAATGCCCTGGTACAGCGCGTCGAAATAATTGTTGTCGTAAGTAAAGCGCACCGGCAGCCGCTTGATGATAAAGGCCGGCAGCTCGGTGCAGGGGCGGCCCCACTGCTTGCCGGTGTAGCCCTTGACCAGCTTTTCGTAGATATCGGTGCCCACCAGGCTGATGGCCTGCTCCTCCAGATTTTGGGGCTCGGCGATGCCGGCGGCGGCCCTCTGCTCCTCGATTTTGGCGCGCGCCTCGTCCGGCGTCACCACACCCCACATCTTGTTAAAGGTGTTCATGTTAAAGGGCAGGTTATAGATCTCCCCGTAATAGTTGGCCACCGGGCAGTTGGTGTAGCGGTTGAACTCCGCAAACTGCCCCACATAGGCCCAAACCTGCTTGTTGTTGGTGTGGAAGATATGCGCGCCGTAGCGGTGGACGTTGATACCCTCCACCGCCTCGGTGTAGAGGTTGCCGGCAACGTGGCAGCGCTTGTCGATCACAAGGCAGCGCTTGCCTGCCTTCTTCGCCTCCTGTGCAAACACCGCGCCGTACAGCCCGGCGCCCACGATCAGATAATCATACTGTTTCATGCAATTTGCCCTTTCTGTCTGTTTTGTCGTGGTCATGCCCGGGTCCCCGGATGGGGCGTGCCCTGGCTCTGCGCCGCGCGGTACAGGTCGATGGCCGCATGGATGCGCGCCCGTGCCGCCTCCGGCTCGATGTTCTTGAGCTGCGCGGCAGCCATCGTCTGGTGGCCGCCGCCGCCCAGCGCCTCCATGATCACCTGCACGTTCACGCTGCCCATGCTGCGCGCCGAGATGTTCACGCCCGTGCCCACCTTGACGGCCACAAAGCTGGCCTCAACGCCCAGGATCGTCAGCAGGTCGTTGGCTGCCTGGGGAACTGCCACCCGCGCTTCAGGCGGCAGCTCTCCGCTCACGGCAACCGCGCAGTTTTTATACATTTTGGCAGCGGCCACCAGCTGCGCCTTGGCGTTGTACTCCACCATGCTTACATTGAACAGCGCCTTGACCCGCTCGGTCTCTGCGCCGTAGCGGCGCAGAGCCGCCGCGGCTTCAAAGGTACGCGCGCCGGTGTGCAGGCTGAAATTGCGGGTGTCCAGCATGATGCCGGCCAGCAGGCCCTCGGCCTCCAGGCGGGTGGGTTTTGCGTCCTTTTCGCCCACATATTGCAGCAGCTCGGTCACCAGCTCACTGGCCGAGGAGGCATACGGCTCGTGGCATACCAGCACCGGGTTTGCAATAAAGCCCACGCCCTTGCGGTGGTGGTCGATCACAGCCACCTTGCCGCACTTGTCCAGAATCTCCTTGCTCTCCACCAGATGCGCCTGGTATGTATCCACCACGATACACAGCGTATTTTTGGTCACGATGGGCAGAGCGGCGGCGGGAGCAATAAAATCGCTGCCCTGGCCGGCCTCCACAAATGCATCGATCAGGCTGGCGGCCAGCGTCGCCTCCCGCTTTATGGCGATCACTGCGGGCACATCGCAGATTTTGCAGATGCGCAACACGCCCTCGGCCGAGCCGATGGCGTCCAGATCGCTCATCTTGTGGCCCATAATGACCACATGATCCGCCGCGCGGATGAGCCGCACCAGTTCCTCGGCCACAAACCGGCTGCGCACCTTGCTGCGCTTTTCCACGCCGTGGCTCACGCCGCCATAGAAGGTGTAGCCGTCCGGCGTCATCTCGGCGACCTGATCCCCGCCGCGGCCCTGCGCCATATCCAGCGCGCGCACTGCCATATCCTGCGCCTCGTGCAGCGTGTGTGCGCCGCGCCCCACGCCCACCGAAATGGACAGGTTCACGCTCGGATCCAGCGCGCGGATCTGATCCAGCACTTCATACCGGCCCTGCGCATACTGGGCCAGGTGGCGCTCCTCCACCACTGCGATATAGCGCCCGCTGGACACCCGGCGCAAAAAGCCGCTGCCCTGGCCGACCATATTTTCCAGCGTGCGGTTCACGCCCTCCAGCAGCTTTGCGCGCTCGCTGTCCAGCATATCGCCAAACACGTCGTCGTAAGCGTCGATGGAGAACACCAGATACCCCGGCCGGCTGGCCTTGTACTCGGCCTCCACCGCGCGCAGGGCGGTTTCCTCGCTCAGCACCACCAGCGTCATGGATTCGGCCGCGCCGGGCACCGTGGAGCTGTGGATGTGCCAGGTGCGCCCGTCCAGATCCAGCAGCTGCCCCTCCGGAGCGGCGCTCTCCTTCAGGTCCAGCCCGGGCAGGATGCGGCCGATCTTTTCCAGGGAAGGCTTTTCCCCATTCATCAGTCCGTCGCGGAACTGCCCGTTGTACCACAGTACCGTATCGCCGGACAGCAACAGCACCGGCTGCGAAAGCTCCTCCAGGCTGAGCCTGGTCTTGGAGCGCTCAAACGAGCTGCCGGTAATCCACTGGGCCGTCCAGCTGCGCAGCCGCGCGCGGAACGCCCAGAGCAGCACTGCGTAGAGCGCGACCCCGGCCAGCAGCGCAGGCGCAAGCCTCGGCTGCTGGATCGCCAGCGCAACAGCCAGCGCCACGCACAGCAGCGCCAGCGCCGCCGTGAGCATTTGCAGTGTCCATCTCGGTCTGTGTTTCATGGTATGCCTCCCCGAAACTTGGGAGCCCCCGGATCAATTACGGCCAACGCCCCGGCGCGCGTTCCTGCGGCTGCGCACAAGGCCGGGCCAAAGGCTCCTGTAAATTTTTTATCCAACGCGCCCTTTCAAAGCGGTATCCGCCGACGCACAGCAGCGTCAAAACGGGCCTTTTGCGGCTCAGGAACGCAGCGCTTTATACTTCCATCAAAATGGGGAGAATCATCGGGCTGCGCTTGGTGCGGCGGTAAATATAGCTGCTCAGCGCCTCGCGCACCCGCGTTTTCACGCTGTTCCAGTCCCGCACTCGCTCGTCCACACAGCGCTCCAAGGCCGCTTCCACGACCTCCTGCGCGCCGTCTATCAGGCTCTCGTTCTCGCGCACATACACAAACCCGCGGCTCACCAGGTTCGGCCCGGCCAGCACACGGCCCGAGCGGCTGTCCACCGTGGCCACTACGATCACCAGGCCGTCCTCCGACAGGTGCTTGCGGTCGCGCAGCACCACGTTGCCAACGTCGCCCACGCCCAGGCCGTCCACCATGACGGCCCCGGCCACCACCGGCTCGCCCAGCTTGATCTCGTCCTGGGTCAGGATCACGTTGGAGCCGTTCTCCGCAATGAGGATATTGGAGTGCGGGATGCCCAGGCTGGCGGCGGTGATCGCGTGCCGCTTGAGCTGCTTGTACTCGCCGTGTACCGGCAGGAAATACTTGGGCTTTGTCAAGGTGAGTATGAGCTTCTGCTCCTCCTGGCAGGCGTGGCCGGAGACGTGTACGTCGTACATGCTCTCGTAGATGACCTCCGCGCCCAGCAGCAGCAGGCCGTTGACGATCTTGGTTACGCTCTTTTCGTTGCCAGGGATGGGGTTAGCCGAGATGATGATGAAATCCCCCGGCCCCACATGCACCTGCCGGTGGCTGCACGACGCCATGCGGGAGAGCGCGCTCAGCGGCTCGCCCTGGCTGCCCGTGGTGATGAGCACCACCTGCTCGGGCGGGTACTGGTTGAGCTCCTCGATGTCGATGAGGGTGCCCTCCGGGATGTGCATATAGCCCAGCTCCTGCGCCATGGCGGTGTTGTTCACCATGCTGCGCCCGCTGAATGCCACCTTGCGGCCGTCCTCCACGGCCAGATCGATGATTTGCTGCACGCGGTAGATATTGGACGCAAAGGTCGCAATGATGATCCGCTTGTTGCGCGCCCGCGCAAACAGGCTGCGCACACCGGCCGCCACGGTCTGCTCGGTGGCGGTGAAACCGGGGCGCTCGGCGTTGGTGGAATCGCTCAGCAGCGCCAGAACGCCGCGCTGGCCGTACTCCGCCAGGGTGGACAGGTCGGTGACGCCGCAGGCCAGCGGCGTATAGTCGATCTTAAAGTCGCCGGTCTGGATCACGGTGCCCGCCGGGCTCTCGATGGCAAAGGCCACCGCATCCGGGATGGAGTGGTTTACATGGATGGGCTCCACCGTAAAGCAGCCCAGCCGGATCTTCTGCTTGGGTGTAAACTCGATGAACCGGGTCTTGTTGGCCAGGCCGAATTCCTCCAGCTTGTTCTTGATCAGGCCGCAGGTCAGCCGGGTGCCGTACACGGGCACATCCATCTTTTTGAGCAGATACGGGATGCTGCCGATGTGATCCTCGTGGCCGTGGGTGATGAGCAGGCCGCGGATACGGTCCCGGTTCTGCTCCACAAAGGTGAAGTCCGGGATCACCAGATCCACGCCGTACATTTCGCTGTCCGGGAACACGAGGCCGCAGTCCACGATGATCATATCGCCGCAGCACTCGTACACGGTCATGTTCTTGCCCACTTCGCCCAGGCCGCCCAGCGGGTAGATGTGCAGCGGGATAGACGTATCCTTCGCCTGCTGCGGGCGGTGGCTCGTCCGGCGAGGGTAATAGGGGCGGCGCGGGCGCGTCGTGCGGGGCGCTGCCTCCCGGCCGGAATTGGCTGCCTCCCGGCCGGAATTGCTTGTGTGGTTGACTTCTTTGTAATCTGCCATTCGTACCTCCAAAAAATCGTAGCAAAACACAGCCCTGCCTCCCGGCATGGCCTGCCCTGCACAGGGGAGGCAGGGCAGTGCTCTGCCTGCGCTCCCGGTGAATCATCGTATAGAATTATCTTGAGAACCGCGCTTCGGCGGCTCTTGTCTTCCAAAAGAATACAGCGATCCATGCCAGTCCATCTGCCCAATGCGACCGGGATCTCCCCCTCGGAATCCATGGACATACGCCACGCGCATGCCCCTATACGCTTTGAATTATTTCCAGTATAGTATTTCTTCTGATTTTTGTCAATTCTAAGGTTTGGCGGTTTACACAAAAAATATGCGTTTGCTCTTGACATACGGGCCAAAACAGTTCTAAATAAAAGGGACGGTGTGCCCCGGCACACAAATCATCAAGCTTGGGAGAGAGTATGAAGCAGGTCGAAATCTATACCGACGGCGCATGCAGCGGCAACCCGGGCCCCGGCGGGTGGGGCGCGGTGCTGCGCTACCGCTATGGCTGCAAGGTCTACGAAAAGGAGCTGAGCGGCGGCGCAGCCAGCACCACCAACAACCGCATGGAGCTCACCGCCTTTATCGAAGCGCTTCGCCAGCTCAAGGAACCATGCGAGGTGCGCTATTGCAGCGACAGCCAGTATGTAATCAACGGCCTGCAAAAGGGCTGGGCCAGGGGCTGGCGCACCCACGGCTGGAAAAAGCGGGACGGCTCCCCTGCGCTGAACCCCGACCTCTGGGAGCAGGCGCTGGAGCAGGAGGCCCGGCACAAGATCACCTACATCTGGGTAAAAGGCCATGCCGGCCACCCGGAAAACGAACGCTGCGACCAGTTGGCCGTGGCGCAGAGCAAGCAATACGGCGGGAGGCAGAACTGAAATGGCAGACATATTTTTGCCCGGCAACGGGTTTGACACCTACGAAACGCAGGACAAGGTCCTGGTGGGCATGAGCGGCGGTGTGGATTCCAGCGTCGCAGTGCGCATTTTGCAGCAGCAGGGCTTTGGCGTCACGGGCGCGGTGATCCGCTTTTCCCCGGCGCACGACGCGGCGGTGCAGGCGGCCAAGCGCGCCGCTGGACAGATGGGCATCGAGTGCATCGTGCTCAACGCAGAGGATCTGTTTGAAAAGGAGGTCATCACTCCCTTCTGCGCCGCCTACGCCGGCGGCCGCACCCCCAACCCCTGCGTACTGTGCAACCCCAGCGTCAAATTTGCCGCGCTGGCCACCGCAGCGGACCGGCTGGGCATCCAGTACATCGCCACCGGGCACTACGCCCGTGTGGAGGTGGACGCCGACGGCATCAGCCGCATCCACCAGCCGCTGAGCGCAGCGCGGGACCAGAGCTATATGCTCAGCCGTCTTCCGCAGGACATCCTCGCCCGGCTGATCCTGCCGCTGGGCGAATTTGAAAAGGAAGACATCCGCGAAATGGCGCGGGATCTCAAACTGGACTGCGCCGATGCACCGGACAGCATGGAGATCTGCTTCATCCCGGACGGCGACTACCCCGCCTACATCGAGGCGCGGGGCATCGCCGGCAAGGCGGGGCACTTCCTCTCGCCGGACGGCGCAGATCTAGGCCCTCACAAGGGCGTGCTGCACTATACGGTGGGCCAGCGCAAGGGTCTAGGTATCGCGCTGGGCGAGCCGGTTTTTGTGCAGAGCATCCTCGAAAACGGCGACATCCAGCTTGCCCGTTCCGGGCAGGAGTATTTCGGCACCGTCACGGTGGAGGACATCGCCACCCCGGACGGCGCTCCCCTGCCCGCCGGCGACTACCTCGTGCGGGTGCGCAGCGCGGCGCAGCCTGCGTCTGCCGCCTTTGACGGCGGGCGCACCCTCCGTTTTGCCGAGCCGGTGCGCGCCGCCGCGCCGGGGCAGGCTGCCGTATTCTACCGCGACGGAGCCGTGCTGGGCGGCGGCTTCATCACCGGGGCGCAACCGTGAGGGATTGCAGACGGACGCACCTTTTCGCGAAACAAATATAGCAAAGCTCCCCTGCCGCACAGTGTGTACTGTGCAGGCGGGGGAGCCTTTT
>CAZYAX010000067.1:0-7395 GCA_964646195.1 uncultured Faecalibacterium sp.
GCGGGCATCTGTGCGGCCGCAGGGCCTGCGCATAAAGGGCATTTTGTGGCCAAAGCGGCGGCAAAAGAATGCGTGCGCCAGAGGGAAAAGGGCAATGTTACCGGGCTTTTATGCAAAATCTGCATAAAAGCAAATATGCAAAAAATGCATATCCTATAATGACCCTAAATGTTGTACGAGAAGGGGAAAGGATATGTACAGACGCTTGCGGGATCTGCGCGAAGACCACGATAAAAAGCAGGAAATGATCGCCCAGTATCTGAACGTTACGCAGGCGACCTATTCCCGCTATGAGAGCGGAGCGGTGGATATCCCCACCGAGGCCCTGATCAAGCTGGCGCGCTGCTACAATACGAGCACCGATTACATATTGGGCCTCACCGACGATCCCACGCCGCCGGCCGAGCGCGCAGAGCCTGCAAAGGTGACGCGATGAGGTGCAATGTGAGCATTCCGGCGGCGGGAAGGCCCGACCGCTTTGCCCCGTTTACCTGCGGAAAGCCCAAGAATCTGCTCCGCGCGTTCGCGGTGAAACAGCCGGATGCGGACGTTATCACCGGCATGGCCGTGGACGGCGCCGGTTCGCTTGCGAGGGTGGGCCGTGCCAGCCTGAATGAAGAAATCAGCGCCAACATTTGCCGCACGCTTCGCTGCGCGCCCGGCGAGATCAAGGATATCTCGGCGCTCGACGCGGGCCTGACCAATGTTTCGTTTGCCTTTTCCTGCAGGGGGAGCCGGTATGTGTACCGCCATCCGGGCGGCACGGCGGGCAACCTGGTGGACCGCCCGTCGGAGCTGTATGCCCAGACGCGCGCAAAGGAGCTCGGGCTCGACCGTTCGTTTATCCGGATGGACCCGTCCGGCTGGAAGATCTCCCACTATATAAAGGGCGCACGGAACTGCGATTTTGAGCGGGATCATGCCGGGATGGCGCTGAGCGCCGAAGAACAGCTTGCCGCCTGCATGGACTGCCTGCACCGGCTGCACGCGGTGCCGGCCGTTGCGGCGCCGTTGCGCGCCTTTGCCGGGCAGCAGGGGGCCGGCTTAGCAGTGCGGGAGTTTGATGATGTGGAGGAGGGCAAAAGGCTGATGCGGATCGCCTCGTTTACCCAGGGCGGCCTGCTGGCGGAGTTTGCCACGGAGATCGAACAGGTGGAGCGGCTGTATGGGTACGTCAAGGCGGACGCCGTGCGGCTGGGCTACCAAAGGGTGCTTTGCCACAACGACGTATACACCCCAAACTGCCTGATCGGCGATGCGGGGGAGTTTTTCCTCATCGACTGGGAATATGCAGGGCTGAACTACGCAGCCAACGATATCAGCTGCATCCTCTGCCGGTACGATTGGACGGATGTGCAGGTAGAGCGGTACCTGCAAGCGTATGTAGGCCGGGAACTCCGGACGGACGAGGCGCGGTTCTACCATGCCTTTATCCCGGTGTGTGCCTTTTACTGGTTCTGCTGGGGGCTGTACAAGGGCAGCGTGGGCGACGGCCACGGCTTCTTCTTTTTGCCGGCGTACCGGAATTTTGTGCGCTACATCGGCCCGGCGCTGAAAAGCTATGAGGAGTAAAACGGAGGGGGAACGCTATGATAACGGCTATGATCCTTGCCGGCGGTACCGGCTCCCGCGTGGGGGCCGGGCGGCCCAAGCAGTTTGTGGAGGTGTTGGGCAAGCCGGTCCTGGCCTATACGGTGGAAATCTTCCAGACCCATCCGGAGGTGGACGCCGTGGAGATCGTGTGCCACCCGACGTGGAGGGAGTACCTTGCCGGGATGGTACAAAAATACCGCCTCACCAAAGTGCGGTGGATCGCGGACGGGGGAGAGACCTTTCAGGATTCGGTGCGGCAGGGCATAGACCTTCTCAAGGGAAGCATCCGCAGGGAGGACTATGTGCTCATCCAGTACGGGGCCGCGCCGTTCACCTCGCAGCGGATCGTCACGGATGTGATCCGCGTGATGAAGCAAAAAGGCTCGGCCGTCACAGCTACGCCCTGCTACCAGCTGATGGGCAGCAACGACGCGGAGGGCACGAGCAAAACCTGGGTGGACCGCGACCGGTATATCCAGATCGCCTGCCCCTACGGCTTCCGCTTTTCGTATCTCTGCGGAATCTATGAGCGGGCGGAGCGGCAGGGCCTGCTGGAGCGGGTCGAGCCACACACAACGAGCCTTATGTATGCGCTGGGCGATACGCTCTACCAGGCGTACGGCGACCAGACCAACATCAAAATTACGACCAAAGAGGATCTCGAGCTGTTTGAGGGCTACGTCCTGCTGCAAAGGCACAGGAAACAGGCGGCAGAGGAGACGGCGGAGCTGCCATAAAAAGGCCCCATGCCTATGGCTGCCGCCATAAATCAAGGGGCAAATAGATTGTAACAGGACACAATAAAAAGGATGCAAAAAAGGGACGGGCCATCTGAAAACGAGGCCGGCCCCTTTTTTGCAGGAATGCGGGATCGCATGGATGGCAAACCATGCCAAGGCAGTAAAGGACTACATTGCGATGGCAAGACTGTTTTACCGGGAATAATTTATATGGAATAAAAAGAGTCCTATTGCAGCGAACCGTAATCGATTTTCCGATCCTTGAAATAATACTCCCTGTCGTGCTCGTTTACTTCGCGCAGGATCCGGCACGGGTTGCCCACGGCCACCACATTGGAGGGAAGGTCTTTCGTTACGACGCTTCCCGCGCCGATCACCACATTGTCCCCGATGGTGATGCCCGGCACGACGATCACGCCTGCGCCAAGCCAGCAGTTTTTGCCGATCCGGATGGGCATGTTGTACTGGTAGCCCTGCTGGCGCAATTCCGGCAAAATGGGGTGGCCTGCCGTGGCAAGGGTCACGTTGGGGCCAAACATGGTATAGTCCCCCACATAGATGTGGGTATCGTCCACCATGGTCAGGTTAAAGTTGGCATACACACCTTTGCCAAAATGTACATGGCCGCCGCCAAAATTGGTGTGGAGGGGAGGCTCGATGTAGCACCCTTCGCCGATTTCGGCAAACATTTCCTTCAGCATGGCGGTGCGCTTTGCGCCCTCCGTGGGGCGGGTCTGGTTGAACTCATACAGCCGGTCAAGCCGCCTGGTCTGGTCCTCCATGATCTCCTCGTCGCCGGGCAGATAGAGCTCGCCTGTGTGGAGCCGGTCTTTCATTCGAATCATTTTGTGCCTCTTTCTGCGGGCGGATTTTGGCCCGCCGCTGTTTTTTATAACGCCGGGATAAAGCCGGCAGCCGGGGCTTCTGAACCTGGCGTTTATTGTTTACAAAAGATGGAACACCGGCTGCATCGTCTCGTAGGTGCAAAAATGCCGGAAGCCGAGGTCCTTCAGCAGGGTCTTTGTTTCCTGAATGTAAGCCCCCAGGTGTGCCGGCGCGTGGCTGTCGGAGCCAATCGTGACGATACGCCCGCCCAGATTCTTGTAGAGCTTTAGCAGCTCCACAGACGGCATGGTATCCGTGAGGCCGTAGCGGTGCGAGGAGGTGTTCACCTCGATGCCCTTGCCGTCGGCGATGACGGTTTTGAGGATCTCGGCAACCAGGGGCTTGACCTTTTCAAACGGATACAGGCCGGCCAGGTCGTACCGCTTGATCAGGTCCATGTGGCCCAGCACGCTGTAATTTTTGTACGCCTGAACTACGCGCAGCATTTCTTCATAGTAACGCTCATTGTATTCCCGCTGGGTGCGCCCCTGCTGGAAATCCTGCGTCCAAAACTCCTTGTCCTCCACCTGATGGATCGAGAGGAGGACAAAGTCGAAGGGATAGCGGCGGAACAGCGCCTCGTACTGCGGGATGGTATGGACCTGCACCCCGAACTCCAGGCCCATTTTTATGGTGAGTCTGCCATCATACGCGCCTTGCAGCTGCCGGATCTGCGCCACATAGCGGGGATAATCCACGTTGGCAAACGGCTCGCCGTTTCGGTAGCGGATCTCCTGCCCGCTGTCCCAGTCCACTTTTATGCCGTAATCCACATGGTCGGTAAAGCAGATCTCGTCCAGGCCGAGCCGGATCGCGTCCTTGACCACGTCCTCCATCGGGTAGACCGAATCGTCGCTGTATTCTGTGTGCACATGATAATCTGCAAGCATAACAAAACCTCCTTGCGCCTGCCTATATTATACGATATCATATCGATAAAGCGATATGATATATTTTTAATGCGCAACGCCTCGCCGCTCTGGCATTCGCCAGCGCGGCAACCGGCTTTTGATGCGCAATTATACCATTCCGCTGCGCGTCATGGTATAATAATATCGCATAATTTGTACACGTTTCTATCAGAAATCTGCGAAATCCTATAACGATCCTGCGAGGTTTGCGTATGCCTGTTTTGATGGAGCTGAAGGATGACCGCTCGGAAAAGGTGCAGTATGACAATGCGGCCTATCCCATTTACATCCGCCGCGGCGTTCTGTCTCACTATCCCAACTACGCCGCGCCCAGCCATTGGCACGACGACATCGAGCTGATTGCGGTTTTGGACGGCGCGATGAAATACAATGTGAACGGAGAGATCGTTCCCCTGCACAAGGGCGAGGGCATTTTTGTCAACGCGCGGCAGATGCACTTTGGCTTTTCCGATTCCAAAGCTGAGTGCGAATTTATCTGCGTCCTGCTCCATCCCACGCTGCTGTGTGCTGCGCCGTCCTACGAGCCGGACTTTGTGCTGCCCGTCCTGCGCAACGCCAGCGCGCCCTTTGTGTTTCTGGATCCGGCGGTCCGCTGGCAGCAGGCAGTGCTGGAACAGATTGGGTTTATGGAACAGAGCGAGCATCAGAAATCGGCGCCCTTGCGCATACAGGCCGCATTTCTTATGATCTGGGCCCTGCTCTATGAGAATATCCCGCCGGAGAAGATCGCCAACGCCGAGAGCGGCGACCTGACGGCGGCCAGAAATATGGCCGGCTTTATCCAGCAAAATTACACACGCAAAATTTCGCTCCGGGAAATCGCGCTGGCCGGGGCGGTGGGGCAGAGCAAATGCTGCAAGCTGTTTGCAAAATACTTCGGCCAGACGCCGAACACATACCTCAACCGATACCGGCTCAACAAGAGTTTGGAGCTGCTGCGGGGCAGCGACCGCTCCATCACCGAGATCGCGCTGTCGGTGGGGTTTGGCGGCGCGAGCTACTATACGGAAATTTTCCGCAGGTGCTTTGGCAAAAGCCCGACGGAGCTCCGAAAAGAAGAGCGCGGGCAGAAGGGCTAGGCCGCAGCCCGCGCCGCCGCTCCGGGCGGCTGGGTGCAGGTGTTCATGCGTATGCGGCAGCCTCACAGCAGCTCCACCAGAATGCTGTTCTGCACAATCATGCCGGCAGGCGTCAGGGCCAGGGTGCGGCCGTCAAAGCGGGCGTAGCCGCAGCGCACGCAGTTTTGCACAAAGGCGCGCTGCCGGGCGGAGAGCTCCCGCCCGTACAGCCGCCTGTATTCCTCCAGATCCAGGCCCTTCGTGAGCCGGAGCTGGAGCATGAGATAATCCTCCGCGCCGCAGCCGCCGTCTGCCACCGGCGCGCTGCGGCCCTCCACAAAAGCCTCGGTGTCGGCGGGATAATAGAACCGCCGCCCGCCCATGCAGGAGTGGGCGGCGGGGCCGAGGCCCAGGTAGTTTCCGCAGTTCCAGTAGATGAGGTTGTGGCGGCCCTCGTACCCGGGGCGGGCAAAGTTGGAGATCTCGTACTGGCGGTAGCCGTGTGCCTCGAGCTGGCGGACAGCGTAGAGGTAGAAGTCCGCCGCCTCGTCCGGGCCGGGCAGACCCTCCGGCGGGCGGCGGCCAAAGGCCGAATCCGGCTCGATCTTGAGCAGATAGGCGGAGACGTGCGCCGCGCCGCCGTCCTCGATGAGGGCCAGCGTGGCGTCGAACTCGGCGCAGGAGTAGTGGGGCAGCGCCAGCATGATGTCGCCGCTGATGTTCTCAAAGCCCGCCCGGCGGGCGGCGGCAAGGGCCTGGCGCGCCTGGGCCGCAGTGTGGGGGCGGCCCAGCGTGCGCAGCTGGGCATCGCTGGCGGACTGGACGCCGAAGGAAATGCGGTTGACTCCCGCGGCGCGGAAGGCGCGCAGCTTTTCTTCGGTAACGGTCTCGGGGTTGGCCTCCAGCGTGATCTCCGCGCCGGGCGCGGGGGCGGCGGCATCGATCAGCCGGGCCGCGTCTGCCGGGTCCAGCAGGCTGGGGGTGCCGCCGCCAAAATAGACCGTATCCGGCCGCAGCGGCGCGCCGCCGGTAAAGCGGGCCAGCTCCCGCAGCAGTGCATCGGTGTAGGCGCGGGGCACGCCGCGCGCGCCGGGTCGGGAATAAAAGTCGCAGTAGCGGCACTTGGAAAAACAGTAAGGAATATGCAGGTAAAGCCCAAGCGGCATAAATGCGTCACAACCTTTTCATGGAACGTTCATTTCTATGAAGTATACTATATTTCAGAGGATAGGGCAATCCGCTCTTGACAGAGGGGTATACTAAAAGAAAGGAATCTCATTGCCCGTCCGCTTTTTCAATGAAACTGGAGGTATCTGTTATGGATTACAACAACTACGACCGTGGCTATAACAACTATGACCACGGCTATACCGAGCCTGTGATGACCGCGTCCGACTATATGACGCGCACCTACCGCTGGATGGCCTGCGGCCTGCTGATCACCTTTGCCATGGCCTATATCACGGCAGTGACGCCGCTTTTGTATGTGGTGGATTCGATGTACTGGCTGTTTACCATCGCGGAGCTGGCGCTGGTGTTCGTGCTCAGCGCGCGGGTGCAGACAATGTCGGTGGGCGGGGCCCGTGCGGCGTTTTTTGGCTATGCGCTGCTCAACGGCATGGTATTGAGCTATTATTTCATCGTGTTCTCGGTGAGCACGATGGTGGTGGCTTTCCTCAGCGCGGCGGTCTACTTTGGCCTGATGGCCGTGTATGGCCGCACCACCGATAAGGATCTCACCTCCTGGGGCCCCAAGCTGATGATGGCGCTCATTGCCCTCATCGTCACCAGCCTGTTCAGCGTGCTGTTCGGCGGCAGCTTTATGGGCAACCTGCTCTACTGCGGCATCGGCCTGCTGGTGTTTATGCTGCTCACCGCCTACGACACCCAGAAGCTCCAGCAGGTGTACCAGTATTATGCCTACGACGGCGAGCTGGCGGAGAAGGCGTCCATCTACGGCGCGCTGACGCTGTATCTGGACTTCATCAATATCTTCCTGTATGTGGTGCGCCTGCTGGGCAGCCGCCGCCGTGACTGAGAGGCATAAACTGCGCGTTTATCGTTTGATTAAAAGACCTGTATCCCCGGAGGGCTGGAAGCAGCCCGCCGGGGATGTTTTTTCGTAGAGATCCCAGGGAAGCTCTGAATAAATCTGGTATGCAGATTGCCGAGCGAGCCGTGCCGATG
>CAZYAX010000068.1:0-7378 GCA_964646195.1 uncultured Faecalibacterium sp.
AAACGCATTTTGTCAATCAGAAAGGACAACCTATGTACCGTATTTTTATTGTGGAGGATGACGCCGGCATCACCGACGCCATCCGCACCCAGGCCGCCCAGTGGGGGTTTGAGGTGTCCGCTGCGCAAAATTTCCGGGACGTGATGGCCGAGTTTGCGGCCTGCGACCCGCACCTCGTACTGCTGGACATCACCCTCCCCTTTTACAATGGCTATCACTGGTGCACCGCCATCCGCGCGGTATCCAAGGTGCCTATCCTGTTCCTTTCCTCCGCGTCCGACAACATGAACATCATCATGGCCATGAACATGGGCGCGGACGATTTCATTGCCAAGCCCTTCGACGGCAGCGTCCTCATCGCCAAGATTCAGGCCCTGCTGCGCCGCACCTACGATTTCGGCGGCTCGGCCCCCGTGCTGGAGCACCGCGGCGCGCTGCTCAATACCGGCGACGCAACGCTGCACTATCAGGGCCAGACCATCGCGCTGTCCAAAAACGAATACCGCATCCTGCTGGCCCTGATGGAAAGCAAGGGCAAGATCGTCAGCCGTGAGCGGCTGATGGAGCGGCTGTGGGAGACCGACAGCTTCATCGACGAAAACACCCTCACCGTCAACGTGAACCGCCTGCGCAAAAAGCTGGATGCCGCAGGACTTTCCGGCTTTATTACCACCAAATTCGGCGTGGGGTATCTCATCCAGTAAGAGAGGCGCTGTGCTATGACGTTTTTGACCTATCTGCACGAGCGGCGGCGCGTGGTGCGCGCCTATGCGCTGTTTGTGCTCATCTTCTTTGTCACCTTCTGCCTGTATCATCTGCCGCTGGGCGCGGTGCTTTACCCGGCGCTGCTGTGCGCACTGGCGGGGCTGGCGCTCCTCGCCATAGACTACCGCGCCGCCTGCCGCCGGCATGAGCTGCTGACGCGGCTGGCCGCCACGCCCTCCGCTGCGCTGCTGGGCAGCCTGCCCCCGCCGGACACCCAGTCCGACGCGGATCACCAGCAGCTGATCGGCCTGCTGCGCGGCGAGTACGAGCGCTTTTCCTCCGATTCCGCCGCGCGGTACAGTGAGATGATCGACTATTACACCATCTGGGCCCACCAGATCAAAACGCCCATCTCCTCCATGCGGCTTCACCTCCAGGCTGAGGACACCCACCTTTCCCGGCAGCTCACCGCCGACCTGTTCCGCATCGAGCAGTATGTGGAGATGGTGCTCATGTTTTTGCGGCTGGACTCCGACTCCAGCGACTATGTGTTCCAGTCCTATGAGCTGGACGGCCTGGTGCGCGCCTGCGTGAAAAAATTTGCCGGGGAGTTCATCCGCCGCAAGATCCGGCTGGACTACCAGCCCCTGTCCGCCCGCGTCATCACGGACGAAAAATGGCTCTCCTTTGTGGTGGAGCAGGTACTTTCCAACGCGCTCAAGTACACACATGCCGGCGGCAGCATCGCCATCACGCTGGAAGCGCCCCAGACCCTCTGCATCCGCGACAGTGGTATCGGCATCGAGCCGGAGGACCTGCCCCGCATTTTTGAAAAGGGCTATACCGGCTGGAATGGCCGCACCGACAAGCAGGCCAGCGGCATCGGGCTGTATCTGTGCCGCCGGCTGTGCGATGCGCTGGGGCACACCATCGAGGCCGAATCCGCGCCCGGCCAGGGCACCTGCATCCGCATCGGGCTGGAGCGGCGGCAGCTCAAGGTGGAATAACCGCCAGCCTTCCGCGTGTGCAGCGCATGGTTTTCCTTACAGCTTTGTAAGAAAAGAAGGGAGAAATGTAAGCCAGTTCGATGGCCTGCATTTCCCCTTTTTTGCTACAATCTTCACATAGGAACCTCCGCATAGCCGCAGGGCGCGACCCGCTCGCCTGCCTGCGGCGTCCGGCCCATCTCGAGAGGTTTCCTCCGCCGGGCAGCGCATCGCCCGGCTGCCCTGTGCCGGGCGCCTGGCCGGGGCAAAGCAACACCCTGCGCACAAAAAACATGGAGGTCTCTTATGAGTATTCTCGAAGTATCCAATATCCGCAAGATCTACACCACCCGCTTCGGCGGCAACAAGGTGGAGGCGCTCAAAAACGTTTCCTTTCGCGCCGAGCTGGGCGAATACATCGCCATCATGGGCGAGTCCGGCTCCGGCAAGACCACCCTGCTCAACATCCTCGCCGCGCTGGATAAGCCCACCTCCGGCTCGGTGATCCTGGACGGCAAGGAGCTGGGCCGCATCCCGGAGCGGGAGATCGCCGCTTTCCGCCGCGACAACCTTGGCTTCGTGTTTCAGGACTTCAACCTGCTGGACACCTTTACCCTGGAGGACAACATCTACCTGCCGCTAGTGCTGGCGGGCCTCCCTTACAGCGAAATGCCCGGCCGTCTCGCGCCCATCGCCAAGCAGCTGGGCCTCACCGGCCTTCTGAAAAAATACCCTTACGAGGTCTCCGGCGGGCAAAAGCAGCGCGCCGCCGTGGCGCGGGCGCTGATCACCGGGCCAAAGCTGATCCTCGCCGACGAGCCCACCGGCGCGCTGGACTCCAAGGCCACTGACGAACTGCTGCGCCTTTTCTCCGAGATCAACGCCCAGGGCCAGACCATCCTGATGGTGACCCATTCGGTGCGGGCCGCCAGCCGGGCCGGGCGGGTGCTGTTTATCAAGGATGGCGAGGTGTACCACCAAATCTACCGTGGCCAGAGCAGCGATGAGCAGCTCTACCAGAAAATTTCCGACACCCTCACGGTGCTGGCGACGGGCGGTGATGTAAAATGAAAGCGGGCTTTTACCTGCGCCTGGCCGCAACCGGTATGCGCCAAAACCGGCAGCTCTACATCCCCTATCTGCTCACCTGCGCGGGCTCGGTGATGATGAGCTATATCTTCGCCTTTTTAAGCGTCAGCCCCGTGCTGATGAGCGCTCCCGGCGGCGGCATCATCACCTCGGTGATGGGCCTGGGGTACCTGGTGATGTGCGTGTTTTCCATCACGTTCCTCTACTACACCCACTCCTTTTTGATCCGGCGGCGAAAAAAGGAGTTTGGCCTGTACAACATCCTCGGCATGGGCAAGCGCAACCTGGCCCACATCCTCATCTGGGAGACCGCGATCACTGCGCTGATAGCGCTGGCAGGCGGGCTTGTGTGCGGCATTGCGCTTTCCAAGCTGGCAGAGCTCGGCATGGTGAATCTGCTGCACCTTTCGGTGGATTTTTCGCTGCGGATCAGCTTCTCCTCTGTGCTGGACATCCTGGAGTTTTTCTGCTTTATCTTTGTGCTGCTGCTTCTTTTTGACCTGTGGCAGATCCGCATGACCAGCCCTGTCGAGCTGCTGCGCAGCGAGGCCTCCGGCGAAAAGCCCCCCAAGGCAAACTTTGTGCTGGCGCTTTTGGGCCTTGTGGTGCTGGGCGTGGCGTACTCTCTGGCCCTCACCATCACCGACCCGATTCAGGCTTTGCTCATCTTCTTTTTTGCGGTGATCCTGGTCGTCCTCGCCACCAACCTCCTGTTCGTGGCCGGCTCGGTCACGCTGTGCCGCCTGCTGCAAAAGAACAAGCGCTTTTACTATAAGACCCGGCACTTCGTGTCGGTATCGTCCATGACCTTCCGCATGAAGCGCAACGGCGAAAGCCTTGCCACCATCTGCATTTTGTGCACCATGGTACTGGTGATGCTGTCCTCCACCTTCTCGCTGTACATCGGCGCGGAGGACAGCCTGCTCCAGACCTATCCCTACCACATCAACCTCCGCACCACCGCCTACGAGGGCGACACGCCTCCGGCGGACAGCGCCCTGGATTCGATGCGCGCCATCATTGGCCAGGCCGTGGCCGGCTCCGGCCTTCCCGTGACCGGCAGCATGGATTATCGTGCCGCATACTTTTACGGCGCCCTGCAAAACGGCACGCTGGACACCTCCACCATCTATGTCAACAACGTCAACTCCCCTACCGACGTTTATGTGGTGCCCCTGGAGGACTACAACCGCTTCTCCGGCCGCAACGTTACGCTGGAGCCGGGCGAGGCGCTGCTCTATTCCCACAATCTCCGCTATCAGCAGGACAGCTTTACCGTTCAAAACGTACAGACTGTGCGCATCAAGGAGCTCCTCACCAGCTTCCCCATCAACAGCAACACCGCCGTCATCGCATCGGGCGCGCTGTTCCTCGTGGTACCGGATTGGGAAGGCTACCTCGAGCCGCTGCTCCCGCTGGCTGGCGTTTACGGCGACCGGCTTGTCTCGTTTGCATGGTTTTATGGCGTTGACGTGGACGCCTCCGACGCGCAGCAGGTCGCGCTGCGAGACACCATAGCCGCCGCTCTGGAACAGCAGGCCGGGGTTTGGCAGCAGGCCAGCGGCTATACCAAGTTTCTGTGCGATTCCCGCGCGGCGGAGCGCGAGCAATACTACCAAATGTATGGCAGTCTGCTGTTTTTGGGCGTACTGCTGGCGGCGGTATTTCTGTGCGCCGTGGTGCTTATCATGTACTATAAGCAGCTCTCGGAGGGCTACGAGGACCAAAGCCGCTTTGCCATCCTGCAAAAGGTGGGTATGACCAAGCAGGAGATCCGCCAGAGCGTGAACAGCCAGGTTTTGCTGGTGTTCTTCCTGCCAATGGCCGCTGCCGGGGTACACCTGTGCTTCGCCTTCCCCATGGTGCGCAGCATTCTGCGCGCCTTCAGCCTCACCAACACGCCGCTGCTGGTGATCACCACGCTGGTCTGCTTTTTGACCTTTGCCGCCCTGTATGCGGCGTTTTACCTGCTCACCTCGCGGACGTACTACCGCATCGTGAGCAGCATGGACACCTTATAAATATGCGAGCCCCTGCATAAATCCCAACGAACGCTTGGCGCACATCCCGGCGGCTTTGTGCGCTTTGCCGCCCGCAGCGGAACATCACCCCGACCTGAAAGGAGCGTTTTGCTATGATCATCCCGTTTCACGATTCCCCCGAATTTGAATCCGAGCCCACAATCGAGACCCGGGCCAAACCATCCCGCCGCAGCTGGCTGCCGGCCCTGATTTTGCTTGCAGCCGCCGGCTGCATCCTCTGGCGGCTGGTGCGCCGAAGCTGAGCCCGTACCGCCGTTTTGTACGGAGGTAAAACGATGAAAAAACTGTTCAAAATTATTTTTGCCACGTTATTTACTGTTCTTTTCTTTATTACCGCCTACACCATCGCCTCCGGCTACAATATGTACCGCAAAGCGCTGGAACAGCAAAGCCTGCCGGACCGGGTGGCCGAGGTACGCGCAAAGCCCAATTACCTGCCCCTCTCCGAGCTGCCGCCGGCCTATCTGGACGCCGTCGTCGCCGTGGAAGACCAACGCTTCCGCCGGCATATCGGCATCGACTTTCTCTCCATCGGGCGCGCCGTGTGGAACAACCTTACCTCCTGGAGCCTGCGGGAGGGCGGCAGCACCATCACCCAGCAGCTGGCCAAAAATCTCTACTTCACCCAGGAAAAGAGCTTTGTGCGCAAGGTGGCGGAGGTATTCATGGCCTTTAACCTGGAGCGGCATTACTCCAAGGACCGCATCCTGGAGCTGTATGTCAACTCCATCTACTTCGGCGACGGCTACTACTGCGTGCGCAGCGCCAGCCTCGGCTACTTCGGCAAGGAGCCGCGCGACATGACGCTCTACGAGTGTACGCTGCTGGCCGGCATCCCCAACGCGCCGTCGGTCTACTCCCTCACCCAAAACCCGGAGCTTGCCCGCCAGCGCCAGCAGTACGTCATCCGCCAGATGGTCGAGGCCGGCTATCTCACCGAGCAGGACGCCGAAGCGCTTGCGCAGGCAATCCCCTGACCCTTTTCGCGGAAAAGGCCCGGATACCATCTCTCCTCGGTATCCGGGCCTTTGCTCTGTCCCATGGGGTTTCTATTGGTGCACGCCGGTCAGCCTGGCGAGCTATGCGTAAATTTCGATGTTGTCGTATGCGCTTTCAAATTCCTCCGCGCCCGGGTCGTCCGCTGTCCGCAGGCCAGAGGCATCCTTTGCATCGGCCATCGCCTCGGCAAAGGGGGCTGCCCGGCCCGGTAGCGCGCCACGCACAGCGTGTCAAACTTTACAGAGGGAAAATGGGCGGAACCGTCCCGAAAAGGTGGTTTTCGGGGCGCAAAAAACGGGCCCACGATGCCGCGAGCCCGGTTCTGTTCATTTATCTTCTGTCTTCGTTTTCGCTTTTTTCTGCGGCGTCCAGCCCTGGGGCAGCTCGGTCTTGCGATCGCGCTCCATCAGGGTGCGCACCGCATCCGCCGGGTCGGCCCCCTGCTTGATCACCGCGTTCACGCCCTCCACAATGGGCATTTCCACCTGATAACGCCTGGCCAGCTCCATGGCGGCGGGCAGCGCGTTGATGCCCTCCACCACCATGCCCACTTCCTTTACGGCCTGCTCGGGGGTGCGGCCCTCGCCGATGAGGCGGCCCGCCTTGTTGTTGCGGCTGTGGACGCTGGTGGCCGTCACGATCAGGTCGCCGATACCGGCCAGGCCGGAGAAGGTCTGCTCCATGCAGCCCATCGCCTTGCCCAGGCGGGTGATCTCCGCCATGCCGCGGGTGATCAGGGCCGCGCGGGCATTATCGCCGTAGCCCAGGCCCACCGAGATGCCCGCCCCCAGCGCCATGATGTTTTTAAGCGCACCGCACAGCTCCACGCCCTTAATATCGGGGTTGGTGTACACGCGCATACAGGTGTTCATAAACACGTCCTGCACAAGCTCCGCTGCTGCCATGTCTGCGCAGGCCGAGACGATGGTGGTGGGCAGATCCAGCGCCACCTCCTCCGCATGGGTGGGGCCGGAGAGGGCCACCAGCTTTACGCCGGCATGGGCGCCCTGCTTTTGCAGCTCGTCCGCGATCACCTCGGTCATGGTCATCAGGGTGTCGGCCTCGATGCCCTTTGCCACGTCCACGATCACCTGCCCGTCCGGGATATAGGGCGCCGCATTTGCCGCCGTGGAGCGCACAAATACGGACGGCACCGCAAACAGCAGGATATCCTTGCCGGTACACACTTCCTCTATGCTCTTGGTAAAGCCCACCGCGTCCGGGATGCGCATACCCGGCAGGTTGGGGTGAACCCGGCTGGCCGAAAATTCATCGACCTCCCGCGCCAGTGCCGACCATACCGTGACCTCGTTGCCGCTGTTGGAAAGCATCCTCGCCAAAGCCATGCCCCAGGTGCCCGCACCCAGCACGCCAATTTTTCTGTTGCTCAAAATCAAGCCCTCCGCTCTCCGTCGCCGCCCCGCCTGCCATGGGCAAAGGCGGCTTTGTTCCGTTCTTTTAACATAGTAAGTTTACACCAAATACTGCATCCCGTCAAGCACGGCGCTCGCCTTTGCCACGGCTTACGCATGAATGAGCAACCTGCACAAACGAAAA
>CAZYAX010000069.1:0-7301 GCA_964646195.1 uncultured Faecalibacterium sp.
CGGCAATCTGCATACCAGATTTATTCAGAGCTTCCATAAATAAAACGGAAAGACAAGGCCCGATATGACAGGAAGAGAGAAGTTTTTTAATAGAGCGATCCTGCCGATACCCTTTGCGCGTTTTGATCTTATCGACACTTTGCACATTTCCCGCACGAAACCTTTTAGGAGGCCGGCGCCCCGTGCGCCCAAAAGGCTCCTGAATCCAGAAAACCGCCCCTTCCGCGCAGGATGCGTAGCAGGGACGGTTTGGACAAAGAAATGCGGGCCGGGTTTACTTACGGATCCAGCTTGGAGGTGCAGTGCGGGCAGCGCACGGCCTTGATGGAAATCTCGCTTTGGCAGTAAGGGCAGATCTTGGTGGTGGGAGCGGCGGGCGCAGCTTCGGGCTTTTTGCGCAGTGCAGACGCGGTGTTGGCCGCCTTGACCACGACAAACAGGGAAAAGGCTACGATCACAAAGTTGATGACCGCATTGATAAAGTTGCCGATGGCGATGGGGCTGCCGTTGATGCTGAGCACGACGCTGGAAAAATCAGCAGAGAAGAGGATGCCGATCAGCGGCGAGATGATGTCGTTGACCAGGGAATCGACGATCGCCTTAAAGGCTGCGCCGATGACCACGCCGACGGCCATATCCAGCACATTGCCGCGCATCGCAAAGGCCTTGAATTCTTCGATAAACTTCTTGACGCTTTTCATGGTTGATGTATCCTCCTGTCAGTGGGTGAAAGTTTGCTTTTCTATAATAATACACCGTTCGCGTTTTGGCAAGAGGGTTTTGCGCGCAAAGAGCCGGCTACGCTCACAAATTGGCGTAATCGCGGTACAGATACTGCATATGCACCGGGTTCTCGATGTATTCGTGGCCGTGGGTGGTGCCGCGGAAGACCTGCTTACCGTCCCTGTAGGCGAACAGGGTGGCAAAGCCCAGCGGCTGCCACCCACTCGGCCCCAGCGGCACGGTGGCGAACAGCGCCGTGCCGTCCGTCTGTTTGACATACAGGGAATTGGCGTAGTTGGTGTGGACGTACAGCAGCTCGCTGTCGTAGATCAAAAGGTTGATCTTGTTGTGGGGAGCCAGCTCGCACACGATGCGATCCAGCAACGCGAAGCGCTCCTGCGCCTCCAGCGGGCGGCCCGCCAGGGTCTGGGCCGCGTTGACCTGATCCACGATGTGGTAGAGGATGCGCTCGCTGTCGGTGGAGCCCTCCTGTGTGCGGACGTAGGGGTTCAGTGCCGGTGCGTCGAAGATGGTGCCGTTGTGGGCCAGCGTCCAGGTGCGGCCGGAAGTGTCCCGGCGCACAAAGGGGTGGCAATTCTCAAAATCCAGCGAGCCGATGGTGGCCAGCCGGATGTGGGCGATCATGTTGCGGACAGCCAGCGGGTGCTGGAGTCGGCTGCGCAGGTAGGCGCTTTTGTAAGCCGGGACGGGTTCCTTTTCGACGCTGGCGGAGTTGCCGTAAAAGACCGCCAGCCCCCAGCCGTTGGGGTGGGCGACGCTGTGGGAGAAAAACTCCTTGAGCAGGTCGTTCACCGTCACCTTATCCCGCGAGCTGACGCCGAACAGTTCACACATGGACAGCCTCCTTCTGCAGGCGCTCGGCCAGCGCCAGCCCTTTGGGTACAAAATGGTCTGCAAACTGGTGGCGCAGCTTCCACGCATAGCGGTTCTCCGGGTCCTGGAATTTGGTTTCCTCGAAGTCCAGCACGGACTGCACCTCGGCAGAAAAGCCCTGGTAAAACGCTTTCATACGGGCCAGCACCTGCAGCCCGGCGTCCGCTACGGTGCAGACCTCGCCTGTGGGCGGGACGATCTTGACCGTCTTGAGGTCGTAGTGGGCGGCGTTTTTAAAGTTCTGCACGGCCTGGATCTGCGCCCAGTGGGGAAAGCTGCTGCGCGGCCTGGACGCCAGCCACACCAGCAGCAGCTGGGCGAACACCAGGTCCCGCTCGTCGATGCCGGCCTCGGCCAGCGGGTTCAAGTCGAACATCCGCAGCTCGATGTGGTTGACGCCGCTCTCCCGCAGGGTGATGAGGCTGTTTTTGCCCGCGGGTTTGAGCCGCACCGGATAATACAGCTCGGTGGGGAAGGCCAGCAGCCCTTCGTCCACATAGCGCTGGATGCTGCCGGCGTAGGCGCGGATGTTGGAATAGTCGAAGATGGGAGCGAAGAAATTCCAGTAGCCCAGCTCGCTGCACCGCACCGAGGCCATGCCGTGGAACGCATCGTGGGCGAAGCGGCCCTTTTCCACGAAGGACGCATCCATCAGGGGGCTGGCCGCCGTCACGGCAGTGAGGACCCAGCCGTAGGCGGCCACGCCCTCGGCCAGCGCCACATAGAGCTGGTTTTTGTACTCCGCAAAATCGCTCTCGCCGCTGGCGGCAAAGTCCGCCTCCAGCAGTGCGTCCGCAAAGGAATAGTTGACATGGATGCCGGAGAGGGTCATCTTGTAGCGGCCGTACCGGTCGGACAGATAGCGGCGGTACGCGGTCTTGGACGCACGCCCCCCGGTAAACTGGGCCACGGGCACGTCGTCCTCATTGCGGATGTAGGGCGGGTTGGAGAAGGGCCACAGCAGCTCCCGCTGGGGCAGCGCGGCCAGCGTGCGCTGGATCTGGCGGGTGTAGCCTGCCAGTGCCTCCACCGCCTCATGGGCGCTGCCCATCACCGGCGTATTGATCTCGGTCTGGTTCTCGCAGAAGTCCCGCACGATGTGTTCGTCCCCGGGGAAGGGGTGCGGCGTGTGGGAAAAATAGCCCTCCGGCGTCACGCGCAGGCTCTCTTTTTCCAGGCCGAAGTTTCCATCCAAAAGCCGTGCCCGCACGGCGGGGTTCTCAATATGCAACATTGAACATTCCTCCATCTCTCAGGGTAAATCAGCCCTCCAGCAGATATGGCAGAAAATACCGGATCTGTTTTTTCCACCAGGGCCAATCGTGATCCACGTCGTAGCCCCAGAAGTCCACCCAGCCGTGGATGCCCTTCTGGGCAAAAATATCCCGCAGGAGCCCCGCGGTGCGGCGGCACTCGCCCTCCCAGCGCCCCTGGCCCACGCAGATGACGATCTTGCGCTGGTTGTACAGGGGGATATAGGGATGATCCGGCGGCATATTGGCCAGGAAATGGACCGGCGAGTTGTCGTAAAGCGTGGGGGAGCACCAGCCGTCCCAGAAGTGGGGCGCGTCGTAGCAGCCGGACTGGCCCAGCACGCCCGCGAACAGGTCAGGGCGGCGGAAGAACACGATGGCCGCGTGGGTGGCGCCCAGGCTGAAGCCGGTGACAAGCGGCAGTTTGCCCGACGGGTTGATGCGGTGGATCAGCGGCACCACCTCGTCCACGATGAAGTGGTAATACTGCTCCTGCACCTGGGCGCGGCGGTCCTTGTCGGCGGCCTTGGCCGACCAGCTCTCAGCGTCCACGGTGTCCACGCAGAACAGCTGGATCTGGCCGCTCTCAATGAAGTCGGCCAGGGTGGCGGGCATATCGAAGCTCTCCCAGTTGTCGCACAGGCCGTCCTGACAGGGGAAGGCCAGCAGCGGCGTGCCGCCGTGGCCGTAGACCAGAAGGTGCAGCTCCCGTGCCAGGGGCTGGCTGTAGATCGAAACAAATTCACGGTTCATCGCGTCTCCTCCTGTCAGGCCCGCTGCAGGATATACTGCACCTGTTCGTCGCGCTGCGCCAGCGTCTCGGCCCGCAGCAGGAACGTATGGTTGCCCATCTCGGCGGCCAGCACGGCGTCCACATCCTGCTCCTGGAGGATCTGCCCGGCAAAGCGCGCACGGATGCCGGCATCGCTGTGAGCGTAGGCGATAGAGTGCTTGCGGCCCACATGGGTGATGTAGTGCCGGAACTCGCTGTTCATAAAGCAACGGTCGTAGATCAGGCTGTCCGCCCAGATGGTGTAGACGTCCGTGTCGTAGGCATAGTTCATCTTGTCGGGGATGAAGCCGCCCGGCGCGCGCATATTGACCTCCAGGCCGATGATGCCGCCCTTTTGGCCCAGACCCTTTTTTGCGGCGTCCAGGCGGAAGAACTCAAAGTGGAAGAACTTGTTCCGGGTATCGAATTCCCGGAGAAGGCGTTCGCCGGCGCTGCGCAGGTCTGCGCCGGGGGCCTGACAGTAGCTTACCACATCGCTGTCCAGATTCACCGCGTCCATCAGGCTGACCGGCAGGCACTGGCTGGCGCAGAACAGGATGTTCCGGCGGCTGTCCGTGATGCCGTCAAAGGTCTCCACATGGCCGGGGACGAATTCCTCCTCAATGAAGGGTACGGCAGGGTCCTTGCTCTGCCAGAAGGCGGTAAGCCCGGCGTCGTCCTTCAGCTTATATGTACTGGACGCGCCGACTCCCTGGTCCGGCTTGACGATGACCGGGTAGCCTACCTTGTGCGCAAAGGCCAGCGCCTCGTCCGGCGTTTGGGGCAAAGCCCAGCGGGCCGTGGGGATGCCGGCGCGCTGGTAGGCCTGCTTCATCAGGGATTTATGGTTCATAGCCGCCATATCTTCCAGCAGCGGGCCGCTGGTGATGTGAAAATCCGTGCGGATGCGCGCATCCAGCTCCAGCCAGTATTCGTTCTCGCTCTCCACAAAGTCGATGCGGCCGTAATGGAAGATGTAGTCCGCCACCGCGTGGTACACGGCATCGTAGTCCTTGAGGCTCGGCACAGAGCGGTAATCGGACAGGCTGCTGCGGCAGTCCGGGCCAATGGCCTCCCACGGGGCGTCCCCAATGCCCAGCACCGTCACGCCGCGTGCCTTGAGCCGGTCGCAAAAGCGGTAGAAATGGCGCGGAAAATGCGGAGAGATAAAAATAACGTTCATGATTCCCAGCCCTCTCGGTTTTGATTTTGCCTTATCGTAATCTATTTTTTGGAGAAAGTCAATACTAACATACAAGGTAAATAGGTAAAAGTGCAAATTATTTCCCCTCCGGGTGCGGGTGAGACCCGGCGGGGAATGATTTTCAGCCTGTTTGGGATTCCATCAGGCCGGCTGATGCTCCCGGATCCAATTGAACACGGCCTCGCAGATGGCCTTGATGCTGCCGTCCGTAAAGGGCACGCGCAGCCCGGCGGTCTCGCACAGCTCGGTGTATGTGCTCAGGCCCGCGCGGCGCACTAAGCGCAGGTAGCGCTGCCAGGCGTCCGCATGGTCGGCCAAGCTCAGCGTAAAGAACTGGAGCGCCGCCATGGTGGACAGGCAGTAGTCGATATAGTAGAACGGGCACTCATAAATGTGCAGCTGGCGCTGCCAGCCCGCACCGCGGCCGTAGAAGGGGATGCCGTCGAAGTCGATCCAAGGGCGGTATTTCTTTTCCAGCCCCAGCCATACCTCGTTGCGCTGCTCGGGCGTCAGATCCGGCTGCTGGTACATGATGTGCTGAAACTCGTCCACCTCGCAGCCGTAGGCCAGAAACAAAAAGCTGCTCTCGGCGTGCCATAGGGCGTATTTCTCGGTGTCCTTGCCGAAGAACAGGTGGTGCCACGGTGCGGTGAGAAACTCCATGGCCATGGAATGGATCTCGGCGCTCTCCATGCCGGGGCAGCGCAGGTCGTTGGGGAGGGCGTCGTTGCGGCTGGCGAGATAGCCCTCAAATGCGTGGCCGGCCTCGTGGGTCAGCACATCGATGTCGCCGGCGGTGTCGTTCCAGTTGGCGAAGATAAAGGGGGCCTTGTAGTCGTTGAGCATGGTCATATAGCCGCCGCTCATCTTGCCTGGGCGGCTGAGCACGTCGAACAGCTCGCCCTCCAGCATAAAGTCGATAAATTCGCCGGTTTCGGGGCTGAGCTCGTGATACATGGTTTTGGCGGCGGCCATGCGCTCGTTGTAGCCGCCCTGAGGCAGGGGGTTGCCGTCCTTGAAGGCGATGTCGTTGTCGATAAACTTGGGGTCGGCGATGCCGGCGCGCTGCATGCGCCAGGCGTGGACCTGCGCCAGCATGGGTACAACGTCCCGGGCGATCTGGTCGCGGAAGCTCTTCACCTCCGCCGGGCCGTAGCCGATGCGGTTCATGCGGATATACGACAGCTCGCTGTAATTTTTATAGCCCAGAATGCGCGCCTGCTCGTTGCGGTTTTTGACCATCTTGTCATAAATTTCGTCGAACCCGGCGCGGTTGGCGTCAAAATAAGCTGCCTCGGCGGCAAAGGCCTTGCGGCGCGTCTCGCGGTCCAGGCTCTGGCGGTAGGGGCCAAGCTGGGGGATGGTGAGTTGCTTGCCGTCCAGCTCCACCATCGCGCCGCCGTACAGCTTCTGGTAGGCGCTGGAGAGGGCATTTTCTTCCTTGCGCAGATCCAGCACCCGATCGTCCACCGAGAGCACAGCGTTTTTCATGCCGGGCACGCAGGTGTGGCCGAAGGCCTTTTCCAGCGCGTCTACATGGGGGTTGGCAAGAAAGGCGCGGCAGATCTTGACGCTGGCGTTGGAGACCGCCGGGCCGTTTTGGTCAAAGAATTCCTGCTCGGCGCTCCAATAGGCATCGCGGGTGTCGAGGCTGTAGTGGATGCTGGCCAGCTGGGCCGCAGTGCTGTAAGCCGAGAAGGCCTTGTCCTGCTCATAATAAACAGCGATGAGTTCTTCATCGCTGGCAGCCGCCGCAGCCTTTTGGGCCAACGCATCGCAGAGCGCAAGCGTTGCGCCAATGTCGGGGCGTTCGTACTTCATTTCGCTGAATTTCATAAAAAGTGCAGTCGTCCTTTCTGAAACAAATTCATGTTAGTACCATCTTACCACGGGCAAATAAGAAAAGAAAGACTCGGCATATGAATTTAACAAATTATTCAAAAACGCATTTTGAAGGACAATCTGCCCAAAGTTTTCGTGTAAAAACTGGCAGATATGCGCACTTTTAATCTTGCAGACGGGGGAAAGAAGGAATATAATAGAGCTATCAACAGAGTAAGGCCATGCGCGTCAAGTGCCGCATCAACGGGGAGTTGTGCTGCGGACGAAGGAGCGCAAAGCTTCGCGGTGCATGGCCTGCATCCCGCTGCTGCATGGACTTGGGTGCAGGCGGAGCCGATGCGCCCGGCTGTGCCTGGAATGTGAAAATTGTTGGTTTCGCTGCCCTCCTTTGTGCGGTCTTCGCAAGGGGAGGGCTTTTCTTTATCCTCTCCCGCAAGAGCCTCTAAAACAGAAAACCCGTGATAACCGGAGCATCCGCAACCTCTGTTGTATCACGGGCATCTCTAAGCCTGCTGCTCTTTTGGAGTGGACTATGTAGACGCACTTTAAATTGTCTACAGATCTTAGGAACCTCTGAACAAATCACGCCCTTCGGGCTTGGCACGCATCTTGC
>CAZYAX010000070.1:0-7289 GCA_964646195.1 uncultured Faecalibacterium sp.
CATGGTATAATAAAAATGCAAGTATAGGCTCATAATACGGTTGGGCGTTTCTACCAACTGCCGCAAATGGTTGACTACTGGCTGCAAGCCTTTGGCCAACCACTTTTTTATTTTGGAGGGAACCACCATGGAATACGATGTTATCATTATCGGCGCGGGCCCCGGCGGCATTTTTTCCGCCTATGAGCTGATGCAAAAGCAGCCGTCGCTGCGGGTGGCGGTGTTCGAGGCGGGCCACGCGCTGGCGGCGCGCCGCTGCCCCATCGACGGGGAAAAGGTGAAGAGCTGCATCCGCTGCAAGAGCTGTTCGATCATGAGCGGTTTTGGCGGCGCGGGCGCATTCTCGGACGGCAAGTACAACATCACCAACGACTTTGGCGGCACACTGTATGAGTACATCGGCAAAAAGCCGGCGTTGGAGCTGATGCATTATGTGGACGAGATCAACCTGCGCTTTGGCGGCGCGGGGACAAAGCTCTATTCCACGGCGGGCACAAAATTCAAAAAGCTGTGTGTGCAGCACGATCTGCACCTGCTGGACGCGCAGGTGCGCCATCTGGGCACGGACATCAACTATGTGGTGCTGAGCAACCTTTATGAATATTTAAAGGATAAGGTCTCCTTCTTCTTTGATACGCCGGTGGAGGCGGTGGCGGCCTGCGAGGGCGGCTACGAGGTGCGCGCGCAAAACGGCATGCACCGCTGCGCGCAGTGCGTGATCTCGGTGGGGCGCAGCGGCAGCAAGTGGATGGAGCGCGTGTGCAGCGAGATGGGCATTGCCACCAAGTCCAACCGGGTGGATCTCGGCGTGCGGGTGGAGCTGCCCGCCGAGGTATTCTCCCACCTCACCGACGAGTTGTATGAGAGCAAGATCGTGTACCGCACCGAAAAATACGGCGACCTGGTGCGCACCTTCTGCATGAACCCAAAGGGCGCAGTGGTCAATGAGAACACCAACGGCATCATCACGGTGAACGGCCACAGCTACGAGGACCCCGCCCGGCAGACCGGCAACACCAACTTTGCGCTGCTGGTATCCAAGCACTTCTCCGAGCCGTTCAAGGATTCCAACGGCTACGGCGAGAGCATCGCCCGGCTGAGCAACATGCTGGGCGGCGGCGTGATCGTGCAGCGCTTCGGCGATTTGATCCGCGGCCAGCGCTCCACCCCCAAGCGCATCGAGGAATCCTTCGTCACGCCTACACTGGACGCGACGCCCGGCGATCTGAGCCTGGTGCTGCCCAAGCGTATTCTGGACGGCATCATTGAGATGGTGTATGCGCTGGATAAGGTGGCGCCGGGCACCGCCAACGAGGATACGCTGCTCTACGGCGTGGAGGTCAAATTCTACAATATGGAGGTCGAGGTGGACGGCCGGCTGGAGACCCGCTTCCCGGGGCTGTACGTCATCGGGGACGGCAGCGGCATCACCCACTCGCTGTCCCACGCATCGGCCAGCGGCGTGTATGTGGCACGCGAGATCGCGGCTGGCTGACCGTTTGGACGCAAGGGGCCAACAGACAGCAAAAAGCAAACAGCAAAAAACGGAACGCCCGCACCGGGGTCAAAATGGCCGGTGCGGGCGTTTTGATCTGTGACTACGGCATAAAAGAAAGACGGATCAGTTCTCGCCGCCGTAGATGTGGACGTAGCTTTGCTCCTTCTGGTTCTGCGCAAACAGCAGAAGGCCGGTGCAGGCCACCGCCAGCGCGGTGAGAAGGGCCAGCAGGAATTTAAGCACTTTCATGGCAAGGAACCTCCTTAGACAAAGATGACATATCGGATCTGCTATCAGTATAACATATTTTGTACACGATGGCAAACTGCTAAACGTGGAAAATTGGAAAAATACAATAGTTAGCTTCTGCTAATGAAAAGGAATTTTGAGGTTTTGGCCAAATTTTCGCCGGTTTGGCGTTGACTTGAACGAACGAAATGGTACAATAGATATATTAGCAGCTGCCGCCGCGTGCCCTGGGCATACGCGCAGGGCGGCTGCGGCTATTAAGTCAGAATGGGGGATTGTATAGTCCATGTTGAACAAGCTGAAACGTGCGGCGCTTGGTGCGCATACGCCGCATGACAAGGCAACCGCTGCAAGCAAGCCTGTCCCGATGCCTCTGCCCGCGCAGGTACGCATCCTGATGAGCCAGCACATCGGCGCTCCGGCCAAGGTGCTGGTGAAGAAAGGCGCAGAGGTCAAGGTCGGTACGCTGATCGGCGAGGCGGGAGGCTTTGTGTCCGCCAACATCCACTCCAGCGTCTCCGGTACGGTAACGGCGGTGGAGCCGTTCCGCCTGTCCAGCGGCAAGCTGTGCGACTCGGTGGTCATCAAGACCGACGGCCAGCAGGCCGTAGACCCGGCCGTGGCCCCGCCGGTGATCACCGATAAGGCCAGCTTTTTTGCGGCGGTGCGCGCCAGCGGTCTGGTAGGCCTTGGCGGCGCGGGTTTCCCGGCCGACGTCAAGCTCCAGCCGAAAAGCCCGGTGGATACCCTGCTCATCAACGCCTCCGAGTGCGAGGTGTGGCTGACCAGCGACACCCAGGAGATGCTGAATTGCAGCGACGACATCGTGCGCGGCATCCAGGCGGTGCTGGAGTACACCGGCATCCCGAAGTGCATCATCGGCATCGAGAAGAACAAGCCGGAGTGCATCGACCTGCTGTGCGGCAAGACCAAGGACATCGCCAACGTTGAGGTAAAGCCTCTGCCCAGTGTGTACGGCACCGGCGCGGAGCTGATCCTGATCGAGAAGTGCCTGGGCCGCGAGGTGCCGCATGGCGGCCTGCCCGCCGACGCCGGCGCCATCGTGATGAACGTGACCTCGGTGAGCGCGCTGGGCAAGTATCTGGCTACCGGCATGCCGGTGGTGGAGCGCGTGCTCACGGTGGACGGCGATGCCTGCGCCGAGCCCAAAAACCTGATCGTGCCCGTGGGCACCGCCTATGAGGACATCGTGGCGGCGGCCGGCCTCAAGGAGGGCGTTACGCTGGGCAAGGTGGTGGCCGGCGGCGCTATGATGGGTCCTGCGGTGGAGAACCTGAACTACCCCACCACCAAGACCACCTCCGGTCTGATCCTGCTGAGCAGCGATGCTGCAAAGCCGGAGACCGTCCAGCCATGCATCCGCTGCGGCCGCTGCGTGGAGTACTGCCCGATGGGTCTGGCTCCTGTAGAGGTGAACGCCGCCTATGCACAGCGTGACGTGGAGGAGCTGGGCAAGCTGCATGTGGACTACTGCTTCAACTGCGGCTCGTGCTCCTTTGTGTGCCCGGCCAAGCGGCCCTGCACCCAGATGATGTTCCTGGCAAAGGACTTCTATCTTACTGAAATCAAAAAAGGAGGCAATAAGTAATGGAAACGAAGCTTATTGTTTCGGCTTCGCCGCATGTCCGGTCGGACGAGACCACGCAGGGCCTGATGGGCAATGTCATCGTGGCGCTGATGCCCTGTGTCGTGGGCAGCGCGATCATCTTCGGGATGCGCGCGCTGCTGCTCGTGGCGGTGTCGGTGGCGGCCTGCGTCGGCTTTGAGTGGCTGTACTGCAAGCTGCTCAAGCGTGCCAACCCCATCGGCGATCTGTCGGCGGTGGTCACGGGCATCATCCTGGCGATGAACGTGCCGGTCACCATGCCCATCGGTGAGCTGATCATCGGTGCGCTGGTGGCGATCGTCATCGTCAAGCAGCTGTTTGGCGGCATCGGCATGAATTTTGCCAACCCCGCCCTGGTGGGCCGCATCGTGCTGTTCATCAGCTTTACCAACGAGATGAACAACTGGAAGTATCCCCACGCAGCTGTAGACCAGCTCTCCAAGGCGACGCCGCTCCAGGTAGCCAGCCCCGATAAGCTCAACCTGCTGGATCTGTTCATGGGCATCCACGGCGGCGTGCTGGGAGAGACCTGCGCGCTGGCCATCGTGCTGGGCTTTATCTATCTGGTGGCCAGCCACACCATCAGCGCAGCCATCCCGCTGAGCTATGTGGGCAGCATGTTCGTGTTCTATCTCATCGCCACCGGCAGTGTACATGAGAGCCTCGTCGCCGTATTGTCCGGCGGGCTGCTGTTCGGTGCAGTGTTCATGGCCACCGACTACGTCACAAGCCCCTTCACGCTGAAGGGCAAGCTGGTGTATGGCCTGGCGCTGGGCGTGATCACCTTTGCCATCCGCTACTGGGGCAGCTACACCGAGGGCGTTTCCTTCGCACTGCTGTTCATGAATCTGTGGGTGCCGTTTATCAATGAGTGGACCCGTCAGACTCCGTATGGCTACGTTAAGCCTGCGAAACCTGCAAAGGAGGGTGCTGCCAAATGAATAAGAGTACATGGGAAAGCACCGCAAAGCCCATCGTCGTGCTGAGCGTGATCGCGCTGGTGGTCAGCCTGCTGCTGGCCCTGGTGAACGCGATGACCGAGCCGGTGATCGAGGCCAACAACAAGGCGGTGACGCTGGCCGCGTATGTGGACGTGATGCCCACGGTATCCAGCGCGGCGGATCTGGAAGAGGTGACCGGCTTTACCACGGCCAACGTCGAGGGTGTTGTGCGCTACAGCGACGGCAGCATCGCGGTGAAGGCGGGAGAGTCCGGCTTTGACGGCGGCATTTTGACCGTGATCATGGGCTTTGACGCCAACGGCGTTGTGACCGGCGTGTATGTGGATGCCATCAACCAGACCTCCGGCATCGGCTCGCATGTGGGCGATGATGCGGTGAAGAACCAGTTTGTTGGTATCGACGCCAGCGCCAACGTTGCCATGGGAGAGAACGGCCTGGACGGCTATTCCGGTGCGACCATCTCTTCCAAGGCGCTGTTCGCGGCCGTGAACGACTGCATCAATGCCTACAATGAAGTGGCATAAAGGAGGTTGGTAAGAAATGGCACAAAATAACAATTCCAAGGTAAGCATCCTTACCAACGGCATCATCAAGGAGAACCCCGTTTTGCGCCTGGTTTTGGGCACCTGCTCCATCCTGGCGGTCACCACGGCGGTTTCCAGCGCACTGGGCATGGGCGCAGCTTTCACCTTCGTGCTGGTCTGCTCCAACATTATTATTTCGCTGCTGCGCAACATTATCCCGGCTAAGGTTCATCTGCCGTGCTACATCGTGGTCATCGCGGGCTTCGTCACCATCGTGCAGATGGTGATGAACGCCTACATGCAGAGCCTGTACACCGCGCTGGGCGTGTTTTTGCCGCTGATCGTCGTGAACTGCATCATCCTGGGCCGTGCCGAGATGTTTGCCTGCAAGAACAGTGTGGTGGATTCCGCGCTGGACGGCGTGGGCATGGGCATCGGCTATACCTTGACCGCTGTGCTGATGGCGACGCTGCGCGAGGTGCTGGGCTCCGGCACCTGGCTGGGCTTCCAGGTGCTGCCTGAGAGCCTGCCCAAGATCACCATTATGACCCAGGCGCCGGGCGCGTTCTTCTGCTTTGGCCTGCTGATGGCCGGCTGTGTCTGGCTGGAAGGCAAGCTGGACGCCCGCGTTGAGCGCAAGATCGGCTGCCAGCCGCTCAAGGAAATGCAGGAAGGGGAGGATAAAGAATGATCGTCAAACTCGCTGCTATCTTCTTCAGCATGATCCTCGTAAACAACTATGTGCTGGTGAAGTTCTATGGCATCTGCCCGTTCCTGGGCGTTTCCAAAAAGCTGGATTCCTCGTTGGGTATGTCTGGCGCCGTTATTTTTGTTATGTTCATGGCTACGCTGGTCACCTTCCCGCTGTATATGTTCGTGCTGGAGCCGGCGGGCCTGGGCTATCTGCAAACCATCGTGTTCATCCTGGTTATCGCCGTGCTGGTGCAGTTCATCGAAATTTTCCTCAAAAAGTACATCGTCTCGCTGTATAATGCACTGGGCGTATACTTGCCCCTGATCACCACCAACTGCTGCGTGCTGGCCGTGACCATCCTGGTGGTGGACGACTACGGCGCGGATGTGGCGGCGTTGGGCTTTGGCATGGCGTACATTGAGGCGCTGGTCTGTGCCATTGGCTCCGGCGTGGGCTTTATGCTGGCCATGTGCCTGTTCAGCGGCGTGCGCAAGCGCGTGGAGATGTGTGACCCCCCCGAGCCGTTCAAGGGCCTGCCCATCACCCTGATTGCCGCGGCGATCACGAGCCTGTCCTTCATGGGCTTCGGCGGCATCGTCGAGAACCTGTTTAACGTCACGCTGTAAGGAGGGAACAGAGAATGAGTATCGTATTAGCGGTTGTCCTCTGTACTGTCGTTGGCGCGGTGGGCGCGATCGTTCTGGTTGCCGCCTCCAAGTTCATGGCCGTGGAGGAAGATCCCCGTATTGAGCAGGTGGCGGCTTGTCTGGCCGGTGCGAACTGCGGCGGCTGCGGCTATGCCGGCTGCTCGGACTACGCCAAGGCTGTGGTCATGGACGGCGTGGCCTGCGACAAGTGCGCGCCCGGCGGCCAGGCAGCCACCGCTGCCATCGCCAAGATCATGGGCGGCGAGGCCACGGCTGTGGTGAAAAAGGCTGTGGTGCAGTGCCAGGGCAACTCCGAGCACTGCAAGCCCAGCTATGATTACACGGGCATCCAGACCTGCGCGGCGGCCTCCAAGCTGTACGGCGGGCCCAAGACCTGCGCCTTTGCCTGCATCGGCCTGGGTGACTGCACCAAAGTGTGCAAGTTTGACGCCATCCACATCGTGGACGGCGTGGCCGTAGTGGATAAAGATAAGTGCACCGGCTGCGGCGCATGCGCCAACATCTGCCCCAAGCAGGTGATCCTCATCGACAAGGGTGGCCCCGACAAGCCGGTGGTGCTATGCTCCAACCAGGATAAGGGCCCCATGGCTATGAAAGCCTGTACCACAGCCTGCATCGCCTGCGGCATGTGCCAGCGCAACTGTCCTTCCAATGCGATTCATGTGGTGGATAACATCGCACGCATCGACTACGACAAGTGCACCGGCTGCGGCACCTGCGTGGGGAAGTGCCCCAAGAAGATCATCACCTATCCGCTCAAGGGCATGAAGGCCTGACCGGATCAAAACAAGCTCTGGGCCGATGCCTGCGGACGCCTTGGCGCGTATTCCGGCGGCCATGGCACATAGGCCGAACCGGAGCAAAGGCACCCCGCAATTAAAAAATGACGCCCTCTGCGGCTTTGCCTGTACCAGGCGACCGCAGAGGGCTTTTTTGGAGCAAACGGGAAAGAAGGCGGCAGGAAAGAGGACGCGGCCCTCCCATAAAAAATGACCGCTGTGGTACGGGAGAACCCCACGGCTTACGCATGAATGAGCAACCTGCACAAACGAAAAAGGCTTGCAGAT
>CAZYAX010000071.1:0-7254 GCA_964646195.1 uncultured Faecalibacterium sp.
ATAGAATTCAATAGCCGCAGAGCGATTTGTTTCAACGGCATTGCATAACCCTGCCGGCCCAAGGCTGCTCGAAGCGCCGCTGCTGTTTACTCTGCCCGCAGCGCGGCCACCGGGTCGCTGCGGGAGGCCTTTTGGGCCGGCAGCAATCCGCCCAGCAGGGTGAGGATCACGCTGAGCACGATCAGGATGAGCGCGGGCTGCAGGGGCAGCACGGCGCTGACCGCATCGCTGGCCACGGCGTGGATGACGGCGTTTCCGGGAATGAGCAGCAGCGAGGTGATGCCAATGCCCAGCACGCCGGCAGCGAGCCCGATGAGGAAGGTCTCGGCGTTGAACACCTGGGAGATGTTGGCCTTGGAGGCGCCGATGGCGCGCAGGATGCCGATCTCCTTGCGGCGCTCCAGCACACTGATGTAGGTGATAACGCCGATCATGATGGAGGACACCACCAGTGAAATGGCCACGAACGCCACCAGCACATAGCTGATCGTGTCAACGATGTCGGTCACGGAGACCATCAGGGTGCCCACCAGGTCGGTGTAGGTGATCACCTTTTCGTCCTCGCCGGCATCCGTCATGCGGCTGTTGTAGTCGTTCAGAATATCCAGGATGCGGCTCTTGGCCACGAAGGTGGCCGGGTAGATGTTGATGCCGCTGGGCTTGGCGGGGTCGGCATAGTCCAGCTTTTTGAGGTTGCCGTCGTAGGAAGCGGTCTTGGTGGTCATCATGGAGGTGAGCAGCTCGGTGAGCTCCGCGCTGTCCATATTGGTCTGGATCGCGCCCTTGAACGCCTCGGCGTCAAAGGAAAACGCATGTTCCATGTTGGCGGCCATCTGCTTCGCAGCCTGCTGGATTGAATCCTGCATGCCGGCGCTGAGCTGGCCCATGGACTGCTGTATGGCAGCGGTGATCTGGCTTTCCAGCGCCGTGGCGATAGAATCGGTATAGGAGGACATCGTCTGCTGCATGGCCTGGGCCATCTGTTCCTTCATGGCCTCGGTGTCGATCAGGCTGGCCATACCGTCGGAGAGCAGTTGCCTGCCCTCGTCCGTTTGCAGGTATTCGGCAAAGTATTCTTCGGTTTTGGCCGGGTTGAGCTTGAGGTGAGAGGCGGCATATTTTACATAGCCCTTCACAAGGCCGACCGCCAGGTTGCTGAGATTTTCGGAGGAAATGCTGGGCTGGAGCTGGCCGAACAGTGCGGCCATATCCAGCGTGGGCGAATCCGGCAGCTCCAGCGCAATGCCGGAGAGATCCAGCGAACCGGCCAGATCCGGCGAGAAGCTGCTCAGATCCATATAGCGGGAGAGATCCAGGTCGAATGCGCTCTGGTCTACCTGGAAGGCATTTTGCAATGCCTCAGTGTCCACGGTGAACAGGCTGCTCATGTCGAAGCGTTCCTCCTGATTTTCCTCGCCGAAGGCCTCGCCGGTAAACACGTTCACGGTGGGGCTGGCCAGCTGTGCCTGCACAATCTCACTGGCGGCGGCCTGCTCCATCACATGCCGGGTGAGGGAGGCGGGGTAGTCGATGCCAGGCGTCAGCATGGAGACAGTGCTGCCTTCGGTGGGCTGCACCACGCCCACAATGGTAATGTCCTCGCCCGCCTTCACGAGCCCGCGCAGGAAATCCGCGTTGTCGGAGCGATCCTTCCACACCTGATATTCCGTGTCGTATTCGTAGAAATCGGCGCTGTTTACCAGCTTAAAGGAGATACCCAGCAGCTCATCATAGGAATAGGAGCGCAGGCCGGTGGGAGTGGAAACGTCCTCCTCCGCGAGGAACTGCTGAATCATCTCATCCAGTTCCAGCGGGTCGCGCAGGCCCAGCGTGTAGAGCAAAAAGTCACTGATGTTGCCGTTGGACGTGAGTACGATCACACACTCGTTATAGTTTTCCGGCCAATGCCCCGCCTTTACGTCGTACTGGTGCTCGTAGAGGGCGGTGTTCTCCGGCATTTCGTAGAACATATCGGTGCTCATTATAGTGGACATCATGCTGTTGGAGCTGGAGGCGGAGCCCAGGCCCAGGGAGGAGAAAGACTGGTCCGGGTTTACCTGCCGCACGCTGTCCCCCTCGAGACGGTAGAGCTGCGGGGAAATGCCGTAGGTGTATTCCACGGCGCTGGCCTGATGTTCGATGCCGCTCTCGCCGCTGTCCAGATATTCCTTGAGGGATGCCAGGTCGTTGGAGCCGATGGTGGAGAATATGGTCGTGAGCATCTGCACTACGCCTACCTCGCCGTCCCCGGCTTGGGTGCGGACGTTGCTCAACGCGTCGGGGGCTATCATGGAGGTGAGGTTGAGCCCGGTGCTCTGGATTTGAAGAGGATATTCCGACAGCGTTTCCTCCTCAATGGACTCAATGTATTGGTTCACGCCGGTAGACAGCGACAAAATAGCCGCGATGCCGATGATGCCGATGGACCCGGCAAAGGCCGTGAGCAGGGTACGGGCCTTTTTGGTGCGCAGGTTGTTGAAGCTGAGGGAAAACGCCGTGAGCAGCGACATGGAGGCCTTGCCCATGTTCTTGTGCTTCGGCGGGGTCAGCGCGGCCTCGTCCACCTCATAGGGGGCTGTGTCCGAGCGGATCTTGCCGTCCCGCAGCCTTACGATGCGGGTGGCGTAGGCCTCGGCCAGTTCGGGGTTGTGGGTGACCATGACCACCAGCCGGTCCTTGGCCACCTCGCGCAGCAGTTCCATTACCTGGATACTGGTGTCGCTGTCCAGCGCGCCGGTGGGCTCGTCCGCCAGGAGGATATCGGGGTTGTTGACGAGAGCGCGGGCAATGGCCACACGCTGCATCTGCCCGCCGGACAGCTGGCTGGGCTTTTTGTGCAGCTGGTTGCCCAGGCCCACCTGTTCCAGCGCCTTGACGGCGCGCTCGCGCCGCTCGGCCTTGGATACGCCGGAGATGGTGAGGGCCAGCTCTACGTTGGAGAGCACGGTCTGGTGGGGGATGAGGTTGTAGCTCTGGAACACAAAGCCGATGGTGTGGTTGCGGTAGGAATCCCAGTCGCGGTCCTTGTATTTTTTGGTGGAGATGCCGTTGATGATGAGGTCGCCGGTATCGTAGCGGTCCAGCCCGCCGATGATATTGAGCAGGGTGGTCTTGCCGGAGCCGGACGGGCCGAGGATGGCGACAAACTCGTTGTCGCGCAAATTCAGGCTGACATCGTCCAGGGCCTTTTGCACGAGGGTGCCGGTGCGGTATTCCTTGGCGATGTGCTTGAGCTGAAGCATGTTGGGTCACTCCTTTGTTTGCCGGGGGGTTATTCTCATTACTTGGACAGTCTAATCCAAATTCAAGAACAGGCTGTGAACAAACGGAACAGCAAAGAAAAAGTTCATGGATTTTTCACCGAAAGCGCGGGAATGGCCCCCTTTTGCCGGCGGCGGGCGGTCAGGCCGTGTGGAGGAGCTGATCCTGATACAATGGATTCGAGAGGATCTCCGAATCCGGCCCGGTAAAAGCCGCGGCGGCGCGCGCGTAGGGCAGCCGGACAGTTCCCGCAACCGGAGCGCGGGGCAAACGGATAAAGCTTTCTGGTAAGGCCCTGCCCTCAAGCAGCCGTAACCCGGCGTGGGCGGAGGTGTTCCCCGGCGAAAGCTGCAGGTGGGGTTTCGCAGCGCAAAGCGCCGCATGGGCGGGCTGCAAGCCCGGACACTTTCGCGGGGGAATACCCCGCCCAAAGGCGCATTAAACCAAGCCGCCCGCCGCACTTTCTGAACGGACGGCTCCGGCAAAAATTGCATGCGCATCCCCCGGCGCCGCAGCAAAAGAGAACCGGCTTCCCGATCTCCCGCCTACTCCGAACGCAGCGCCGTGACCGGATCGCTGCGGGCGGCCTTTTGGGCCGGCAGCAGCCCGCCCAAAAGTGTGAGGAGCACGCTTAGGATAACCAATACGATCGCCGAACCGGCCGGTAGTACGGCGTTCACGGCAGTCTGGCCGGAGATGGAATGGATCAGGGCATTGCCGGGCACCAGGAGGATCAGGGTCACCACAATGCCGATTATGCCTGCAAATAACCCGATGAGGAAGGTCTCCGCGTTGAATACATGCGAGACGTTGGCTTTGGATGCGCCGATGGCGCGCAGGATGCCGATCTCCTTTTTGCGCTCTAATACGCTGATATAGGTGATGACGCCGATCATGATGGACGATACTGCCAGCGAAATGGCCACGAACGCCACCAGCACATAGCTGATCGTGTCGATGATCTCGGTCACAGAGGCCATCAGGGTACCCACCAGGTCGGTGTAGGTGATTACCTTTTCCTCCTCGCCCGCGCTGGCCATGCGCTGGTTGTAGTCGTCCAGAATGCGCAGGATGCGGCCCTTGCCTTCAAAGCTCATCGGGTAGATGCGGATGCCCGTGGGGCTGTCCAGATTCGCGTAGCTCAGCTTTTTGAGGTTGCCGTCGTAGGAGGCGCTCTCGGTGGACATGAGGGAGGCCAGTAATTCGGTGAGCTCCTCGCTCGTCATGTTGGTCTGGATCGCGGCCCGGAATGCCGCCGCGTTGAAGGAAAAGGACCCCTGTACGTTGGCGGCGATCTTTTGCGCCGCCTGCCGGATGGCCTCCTCCATGTTGCCGCTGAGCTGGCCCATGGACTGCTGGATGGCCTGTGAGATCTGTACCTCCAGCGCCCCGGCAATGGTTTCGGTGTAGGCGGGCAGCGCAGTCTGCACATAGTCTTGCAGGGCAGCCGTGAGCTGGTCCTTCATGGCCTCGGCGTCCACAAGGCCATTCAGACCTTCAGCCAGCAGTTTCTGGGCGGCTTCGGTTTTGAGGTAGGCCGCAAAATATTCCTCCGTTTTGCCGGGGTTGAGCAGCAGATGGCTCAGCGCATACTTGACGTATCCCCGGATGAGCTTGGCGGCAAGGCGGCTCAGCGCCTCGGGGTCCATGCCGGGCTCCAGATTGTTGAAAAAGCCCTCCAGGTCAAAGGGCGGCGGTTCCGGCAGCTGGAGCACGATGGACGAAAGATCCAGCGTGCTGTCCAGCCCGGGGGTCAAATCGCTGATGTCCAGATAATCCGAAAGATCCAGATTGAGCAGGTTTTCGTCGATGTGGAACGCATTTTTCAGCGCATCGGTGTCGATGGAGAACAGGCTGCTCATATCAAAGCGGTTTTCCCGGTCGTCCTCACCAAAGGGCTTGCCAGTGAATACGTTGACGGTAGGGTCCGCCAGCTGCGCCTGTACGATCTCGCTGGCGGCGGCCTGCTCGATGATGTGCCGGGTGAGGGAGGCCGGGTACCCGATGCCGGTGGAAAGCATGGATACCGCCGCGCTGGGGCTGGGCTGCATCACGCCCACAACGGTGATGTCCTCCCCGGCGCGCACCAGGTCCAGCATATAGGCGGTGTTGTCGGTCTTGCTTTTCCACACCTGGTACTCCGGATCGTATTCATAATAGTCGGCGCTGTTCACCAGCTTAAAGGTAACGCCCATCAGTTCGTCGTAGGTGTAGGACCGCAGGTCGGTGGGCGGGGTGACCGGCTGCTCGGACAAAAACTGCTGGATCATCTCATCCAGCTCCAGAGGGTCGCGCAGGCCCAGCGTGTAGAGCAAAAAGTCGCTGATGTTGCCGTTTGCCGAGAGGACCACCACGCATTCATTGGGGCTCTCCGGCCAGCGGCCGGCCTTTATGTCGTATTGGCTCTGGTAAAGCGCGGCGTTGGCCGGCAGCTCAAAAAACATATCGGTGCTCATCACGGAGGACAAAAGGTTGCTGGCGCTGGCCGCAGAGCCCAGGCCCAGCAGGGAAAAGGAACGGTCCGGGTTCACCTGGCGGTAGCTGTTCCCGTTCAGGCGGAAAATCTGGGGCGCGAGCCCGTAGCTGTATTCGATGGCATTGGCATAGGGCTCGATGCCGCTTTCGCCGCTGTCCAAAAATTGCTTGAGGGAAACAAGGTCGTTGGAGCCGATCTTGGAAAATACGTTGGACAGCATCTGCGTTACGCCTACCTCGCCCGGGCCGGCCGCCGCCCCGCCGCCGCGCAGGCCGGACAGCATGGAGGTGAGGTTGAGACCGGTGCTTTGGATCTGCAGGGGATATTCCGACAGCGTTTCCTCCTCCACCTCGGCGATGTAGCCGTTCACGCCGGTGGAAAGGGATAGGATCAGCGCGATGCCGATGATGCCGATGGACCCGGCAAAGGCCGTGAGCAGGGTACGGGCCTTTTTGGTGCGCAGGTTGTTGAAGCTGAGGGAAAACGCCGTGAGCAGCGACATGGAGGCCTTGCCCATGTTCTTGTGCTTCGGCGGGGTCAGCGCGGCCTCGTCCACCTCATAGGGGGCTGTGTCCGAGCGGATCTTGCCGTCCCGCAGCCTTACGATGCGGGTGGCGTAGGCCTCGGCCAGTTCGGGGTTGTGGGTGACCATGACCACCAGCCGGTCCTTGGCCACCTCGCGCAGCAGTTCCATTACCTGGATACTGGTGTCGCTGTCCAGCGCGCCGGTGGGCTCGTCCGCCAGGAGGATATCGGGGTTGTTGACGAGAGCGCGGGCAATGGCCACACGCTGCATCTGCCCGCCGGACAGCTGGCTGGGCTTTTTGTGCAGCTGGTTGCCCAGGCCCACCTGTTCCAGCGCCTTGACGGCGCGCTCGCGCCGCTCGGCCTTGGATACGCCGGAGATGGTGAGGGCCAGCTCTACGTTGGAGAGCACGGTCTGGTGGGGGATGAGGTTGTAGCTCTGGAACACAAAGCCGATGGTGTGGTTGCGGTAGGAATCCCAGTCGCGGTCCTTGTATTTTTTGGTGGAGATGCCGTTGATGATGAGGTCGCCGGTATCGTAGCGGTCCAGCCCGCCGATGATATTGAGCAGGGTGGTCTTGCCGGAGCCGGACGGGCCGAGGATGGCGACAAACTCGTTGTCGCGCAAATTCAGGCTGACATCGTCCAGGGCCTTTTGCACGAGGGTGCCGGTGCGGTATTCCTTGGCGATGTGCTTGAGCTGAAGCATGTTGGGTCACTCCTTTGTTTGCGTGGGGACCTCTCATTCGATTTGGTACGCAGCCGCCAGGATACGCGCCAAGGGTTGAGCCGCGATCAAACCAGAGGTTCCTTACCTCTTTTTAGCTTGCCCGCAAAGGAGGCGGATTAAAAGGCAAACCGGCAAAAAGAAAAAACTGCATCTCCATATGCGGGAAATGCAGTGTTTAGGGCCCAGGGGCTGTGTTTTTCGCATAGCTCGCAGATGGAAATATCTTGGGAAGCTCTGAATAAATCTGGTATGCAGATTGCCG